>NZ_LT853882.1:4037500-4272102 GCF_900183975.1 Xanthomonas fragariae | reverse complement strand
CAAAGTGTGATCATCTGTTGCCGGCTGTGGCGCGCAGAAAAGCGCCGTGCTCACAGCCCGGTAGTTAAAAGAGGACGCAACACACTAGCACTGAGGGCAGGGTTTTCCCAGACTTATTCACAGGTCCATCCACAGGCTTGGGCCAGCATAGCCTGCAATAACGCGTCTGGGGAGTTGACCCGGCCTGTAGCTGCCCTATAAAATTTCTGGTCCTATTCGACTTCATTCATGCAGAGGGCCCCATGGCCACCAAGCGTACTTTCCAACCCAGCAACCTCAAGCGAGCACGCGACCATGGCTTCCGCGCACGTATGGCAACTGCCGATGGCCGCAAGATCCTGGCTCGCCGCCGCGCCAAGGGCCGCAAGCGCCTGAGCGCTTGATTGCCGCGCCGCTCCCTGCGGCCGAGGCAGTCCCTACCGTGAACGCACCGAACCCGTGCAGGCGATTTCCTCGCTCTGCGCGGGTTCGTACGCGTGCGCATTATACGGTCGTCTTCGATACCGCAAGCCGCACTTCGGACCCGTTGCTCAGCCTGCACTGGCGTACCGGTGATACACCGCCGCGCCTGGGCATGGCGGTGTCGCGCAAAGTCGATACGCGTGCAGTCGGACGTAACCGCATCAAACGTGTCCTGCGCGACGCCATGCGGCACCTATTGCCTGAGCTGGCTGGTGGCGATTACGTGATCGTGGCGCGCTCGGCAGCTGCCAAGGCAACCAATCCACAGATCCGTGACGCATTTTTGCGTCTGCTGCGCCGTGCTGGCGCATTGCCCCTGCCTGCTGCGCCCGGCACAATGCCGCCCGCCAGGACGATGCACCAATCCTCCCCTTCCCCGACAGAGCCGGAACCCAGTTCCGACTGAGCGAGTTGCTGCCCGATGAACCAGACCCGTGTTTTCCTGATTTTTGCCTGGCTGATGGTCGCGGCGCTGCTGTGGATGGAGTGGGGCAAGGACAAGGCGGTCGCGAATGCGCCCGTCGTGGTTGCAGCACAGTCGGTTCCGGCCGCACGCGATCTGGACGCGACTGCGTCGGCGGCCAATGTGCTTGCCGCCCAGGCCATTCCACAGGCCAGCGCGCCCGGCGCGGTGCCAACTACCACCACGGCAGTACCTGCCGCTGCCGGCGCTGCACCCGTCGTCACCCTGACCTCGGACGTGCTACGCCTGAAGCTGGATGGCCGCAGCGTGCTCGATGCCGAACTTCTGCAGTTTCCGCAGACCAAGGACGGCACCTCGCCGGTCAGCCTGCTGAGCGAAGATGCCGCTCACCCGTACAACGCCACCAGCGGCTGGGCCAGCGAGCATTCGCCAGTGCCGGGGGTGAATGGTTTCCGCGCTGAGCAGCCGGGCACTGCATTCGAGCTGGCCAAGGGGCAGAACACCCTAGTGGTGCCGTTCGTGTGGAATGGCCCCAACGGCGTATCAATTCGGCGCACCTTCACCCTGGAGCGCGGTCGCTACGCGATCTCGATCAAGGATGAAGTGATCAACAAGAGTGACGCGCCGTGGAACGGCTACGTGTTCCGCAAGCTGAGCAGGGTGCCGACCATCCTCAGCCGCGGCATGACCAACCCGGATTCCTTCAGCTTCAACGGTGCGACCTGGTATAGCCCTCAGGGAGGCTACGAGCGCCGCGCGTTCAAGGACTACATGGACGATGGCGGCTTGAATCGCCAGATCACCGGCGGCTGGATGGCACTGCTGCAGCACCATTTCTTCACCGCGTGGATTCCGCAGAAGGATCAGGCCTCGCTGTATGTGCTGGGCCAGGACGGCCCGCGTGACGTGGCTGAACTGCGTGGTCCGGCCTTCACTGTGGCACCGGGTCAGACCGCAAGCACCGAGGCACGCCTGTGGGTGGGCCCGAAGTTGGTCAGCCTGATCGCCAAGGAAGACGTAAAGGGGCTGGACCGTGTGGTCGATTACAGCCGCTTTTCGATCATGGCCATCATCGGCCAGGGCCTGTTCTGGGTACTGAGCCATCTGCACAGCTTCCTGCACAACTGGGGCTGGTCCATTATCGGTCTGGTGGTGTTGTTGCGTCTGGCGCTGTATCCGCTGTCGGCGGCGCAGTACAAGTCCGGTGCCAAGATGCGCCGCTTCCAGCCGCGCCTGGCGCAGCTGAAGGAGCGTTATGGCGATGATCGCCAGAAGTATCAGCAGGCGACGATGGAGCTGTTCAAGAAGGAAAAGATCAACCCGATGGGCGGCTGCCTGCCGCTGCTGATCCAGATGCCGATCTTCTTCGCGCTGTACTGGGTGCTGGTGGAGTCGGTGGAGCTGCGTCAGGCGCCGTGGCTGGGCTGGATCCAGGATCTGACCGCGCGCGATCCGTACTTCCTGCTGCCGGTGCTCAACATCGCGATCATGTGGGCTACGCAGAAGCTGACCCCGACCCCTGGCATGGATCCGATGCAGGCCAAGATGATGCAGTTCATGCCGCTGGTGTTCGGCGTCATGATGGCCTTCATGCCGGCCGGCTTGGTGCTGTACTGGGTGGTCAACGGTGGCTTGGGTCTGCTGATCCAATGGTGGATGATCCGCCAGCATGGCGAAAAGCCGAGCAAGATCATCCAGACCAACGCCAAGTGAGTTGAAGAAGGCCCGCCGCGAGGCGGGCCTTCTGCGTGCAAGCCCGCAACGGTTCTTTCTATCGCCAAAAACACGGTCGTGTAAGCACCGTCGTTCATCGCATGTTGCTGTGCATAATCGCGCCGGAATGTTGGCGTCGATTGGTTGTGGCAAGCAGGCTGCAGGCAGCGTCGAATCTCTGCATTGAAGATCGATCCATCGCACGCAAGGCTGTATGACACCGCTCTGGAATTGCGGCCACGAAGCAGCCGCGCCGGCGCGCATGCAAGCAACGTCTCTGACCACACGCCGTAATCTCTGCCTATGTCTTCTTCGCCATCGACCATCGTTGCCATCGCCAGTGCCGCCGGAAGCGGAGGCATCGGCATCGTGCGGCTATCCGGCCCGCAGGCCGCGCAGATTGCCGCGAACCTGGGCATTACGAATTTGCAGCCACGGCAGGCGCGCTACGCACGTTTTCGCGATGCGGATGACGAGGTGATCGACGATGGCATTGCGCTGTGGTTTCCGGCGCCGCGTAGTTTTACCGGCGAAGACGTGGTGGAGCTGCAAGGCCACGGCAGCCCGGTATTGCTACAGCAATTAGTGGCGCGCTGCATTGCCTTGGGCGCGCGTCAAGCACGTGCCGGTGAGTTCAGCGAGCGCGCATTTCTCAACGGAAAACTCGATCTTGCGCAGGCAGAGGCCATCGCCGACCTGATCGCCGCCGGGGATGTGCGTGCGGCACGTGCCGCGCGTCGTTCGCTCGATGGCGTGTTCTCGCGCCGCGTCAATACGGTCAGCGACAGCCTCACGCGTTTGCGGATCCATGTGGAGGCGGCCATCGATTTCGCCGATGAATCGCTGGACACCCTGGGGGGCGTGCAAGTGCGCGACGGCTTGAGCAAGGCGCGCGGCCTGCTCGCACAGTTATTGTGCGATGCCGAACGCGGTCGCAAGTTGCGCGACGGTTTACATGCGGTGTTGATCGGACCGCCCAATGTCGGCAAAAGTTCGTTGCTCAATGCATTGGCTGGTAGCGATCGCGCGATCGTCACCGATGTCGCTGGGACCACACGCGACACCTTGCACGAAGCCATCCAGCTCGATGGCTTCGAGTTGACGTTGGTCGACACCGCCGGCTTGCGCGATGGCGGCGATGCGATCGAACGCGAAGGCATGCGCCGCGCACGTGCCGAATTGCAGCGCGCCGATCTGGCGCTAGTGGTGCTGGACGCACGCGACCCGCAAGCCGCACGTGACGCGATTGGTGATGCCATCGATGCGGTGCCGCGTCAGCTATGGATCCACAACAAGTGCGATCTGCTGACCGAGGCCGTGGAGCTCGACCACGATGCGATCGCGGTTTCTGCAGTGACCGGTCAGGGACTGGAGCGATTGCACATGCGCCTACGCGATCTCGCGCTGGGCGATGGTGTAGAAAGTGTCGGCGGCGAGTTCTCCGCACGCACACGGCATGTCGAAGCATTGCGTCGCGCCGAACAACATGCAGATGCTGCCGATCTGGAGCTAGGGTTCGAGCAGCTGGAACTGGCCGCCGAGGAACTGCGTCTGGCACATGAAGCACTTGGCGATATCACCGGCAAGCTGAGCGCCGACGGGTTGCTCGGCAAGATCTTTTCGAGTTTTTGTATTGGTAAGTGATGCGGCACTGGGGATAGGTCGCATCAAACGCCACTCTTAGATCTTTGTTTCCAGGTTTTTGATCTTGCAATCTTTGGTTCCGACCGATAAGTCTTCGCGCTACTAATGCCGGACTGAATATCTCAGATTCGATTGCTCCGGCTCGGCGCGTTGTGGCTATCGTGCCTGCGACGTCCCCCCGCCCTGAGTAGCGGCCGGGTTTAGAGTCCGGGCCTGATGATATCGGTGTTTGCCAGATGTTGGGCATAAGCGGCCGGCGTCATGCCGCCGATTGCTTTCTTGGGTCGGTCCTCGTTGTATTCGCGTCGCCAGCGTTCGATCTCGGTGCGCGCGTGCAGCAGTGTTGGGAACCAGTGCTCGTTGAGGCATTCGTCGCCTAGTCGGCCGTTGAACGATTCGACGTAGGCGTTCTGGTTCGGTTTGCCCGGCTGGATGAGCCGTAGCTGCACACCACGGGCGTGCGCCCAGGCGACCATCGCCATGCCGCAAAACTCCTTGCCGTTGTGCCCCGAGGGCAGGCTTCGCGCTCGGTGCGGATCACCTGCGGCAAACCGCGACTGTGTGCCAGTCGGTCCAGCACGCGCGCAACGCCGCGTCCCGAGATCGCGCGCTCCACGTCGATGGCGACCGCTTCGTGGGTTGCGTCGTCCACGATCACCAGACACTTGAGCACCCGACCTTCGGCAGTGCGGTCGAACACGAAGTCCATCGACCACACCTGGTTGGCCTGCGATGGCCGCAACAATGGTTGGCGCTCGCCCACCGGCACCTTCTTGCGCCTGCGGCGCCGGACCTGCAACTGCTGTTCGCGGTACAACCGCTCCACGCGCTTGTAGTTCACGACGCGTCCTTCCTGACGAAGTTTGAGATAGATCATCCCCACGCCATAGCGGCGATGGCGATGCGCCAGCGCAAGAATGCGCTCGCGTAGCTCAACGTTGCGGTCTTCGCACGGGCGATAGCGCAGCGCACTGGCGCTCATGCCGATCGCTGCCAAGGCGCGACGCTCGCTGGCACCGCACCCGATCCACTCGCGCACCAGCGCACGACGCGCCGGTGCGCTCACCACTTTTTTCGCAGCGCATCCTTGATCAGGTCGTTCTCGAACAGCTGCTCGGCCAACAACTTCTTCAGCCGCGCGTTTTCGGACTCAAGGTCCTTGAGTCGCTTGGCATCGGGCACGCTCATCCCGCCGAACTTGCTGCGCCACAGGTAGTACGAGGCCTCACTGAAGCCATGGCGCCGGCACAGGTCTTTGATCGCCACGCCTGCTTCGGCCTCACGCAGGAAGCCAATGATCTGCTCTTCGGTAAAGCGCTTCTTCACGTCCAATCTCCTCGGGGTAGGGAATTGGACTCCAAACTGAGGCGCTACTCAAAATCGGGGGGACGTCGCAGTTGCGTGGCACGCGTTGGGATGGGCAGTTCCAGATCGCCACCTTCGACGAGATCATCGACTTCGTGGCAGCGGAATCGGCGGCGACCGGGCGCGCCATCGGGCTGACTCCAGAGATCAAGCACCCGAGCTATTTCAGCGGTTTGAATCTGGCGATGGAAGACAAGGTACTGGCGAGCTTGCGTGCGCACACGTACACGTACACGCAGTCAGCGCCGGTGGTGATCCAATCGTTCGAGACCGGCAATCTGCGTGAATTGCGTCGCAAGATCGGACGTACCAGCAATATCCGTTTACTGCAGCTGCTTGGTGGCGCGCAGATGGCGCTGCCCGATGCAGGCGTAGGCAACGCGCCGCGCACCTACGGGCAGATGGTCACGCCCGAGGGGCTGAAGCAGATCGCCAGCTACGCCGATGCGATCGGCCCGGACACGCGCAGCATTATCCCGCTGGATGCGCAGCAACGCTTGGGCACGCCGACCAGCCTGGTGCACGACGCGCATGCGGCCGGGCTGCAGGTCCAGCCGTATACGTTCCGTCCGGAGAATTATTTCCTGGCTGCCAACAACCGCAGCAGCGGTGCGGTGACCGAGCGCAACGAGGCTGGTGCGTTGGCCGAGCTGACGACGTATCTGGATGCCGGCATCGATGCGTTTTTTGCCGACGATCCGGCGCTGTCGCGGCATGCGTTGAACGAGCGTGCGGGGCGTTGAACGTCCGGCGTGTGGGCGCGCTAACGTGCGATGAGGCGTTACTGGTCAGCAACGCGATCACGCTGGCGGCAATCGCCGGGCGGTCGCGACGCAGCACTAACAATCCTCCATCCCAGCCCGTCAATGACGGGCTGGCTTGGGCGGCCGCATCAGGCTCAGCACGATGGTGAAGATCAGGATCGCGATCACCGCGGCCAGCGAAACCAGCACTGGGATCTTGTAGATGTCGATGATCATCATCTTGGTGCCGATGAACACCAGGATCACCGCAAGGCCGTACGGCAGCAGGTGGAAGCGGTCGGCCATGCCGGTCAGCAGGAAGAACATCGCGCGCAGGCCCAGCACCGCAAACACGTTGGAGGTCAGTACGATGAAGGGGTCGGTAGTGATCGCGAAGATCGCCGGAATGCTGTCCACCGCGAAGATCACATCGATCACCGCAATCAGGATCAGCACCACGAACAACGGCGTAAACCAGCGTTTGCCGTCCTTGATCACGCTCAGCGCATGGCCGTCGTACTGCGGGCTCAGGCGCAGATGGCCGCGCATCCAGCGCAGCACCGGGTTGGCTTCCAGATCCGGCTCATTGCCGGCCGAGAGCCACATCTTGATGCCGGTCAGTAGCAGGAACGCGCCGAATACGTACAGTAGCCAATGGAACTTGGTCAGCAGCACCGAGCCTGCAAAGATCATGATCGCGCGCAGCACGATCGCCCCCAGCACCCCGATGATCAGCACGCGCTGGCGCTGTTCTTCGGGCACGCCGAAGTAGGTCATGACCATCAGGAAGACGAAGATGTTGTCGACCGCCAGTGATTTTTCGACCAGGTAGCCGGTCAGGAATTCCAGCCCGATGCGATTGGCCGCCGCCTCACCGGCGCTGGACTGCAGGTACCACCACAGGCCCGCGTTGAAAGCCAGCGCCAGCAGCACCCAGCCGATGCTCCACCAGGTGGCTTCCTTGAAGGTGACCTTGTGGGCACAGCCGTGGCGCATCAGCACCAGATCGACCAGCAGCGCCACGATCACCACGATGGCGAACCCGCCCCATAACCAGACATTGCCAATGGTTTGCATAAAGAATCCCCGAAGTGAAAGCGACCTGGACAGCCGGTGGGCTGAGGCCTTGTGACACGGACATCCTGGATTCCGGGTGACGGACCTTCGCCTGCGCGGCGAAGGTCTCGCTCACAACCGGTATGGACCGGTTGCCATTGCACCGGAGCGCTGCACGTGGCGGGCTCGTCATGACGGTGACAACGCTGGGAGCTACTCCCCTTCTGCGCCCGATTCTGCGTGCCTGGGGCAGGCACGTCAATTCAGCCAGATACAATGGGCCAATGAATCCTCCAGTCCCTGTCGTCCGTCTCAAGAATGCCTGGCGCTCCAGCCACCCGTGGATCTTCCAGAAGCTGGTGGAAAAGCCCGCCGCCAAACCCAAACCTGGCACCATTGTCGATGTGGTCGGCGTGGATGGGGAGTGGATCGGCCGCGGCTTCTATAACGGCCATTCGCGCATTGCCGTGCGCATCCTGGAAACCGATCAATCGGTGCCGGTGGATGCGGGCTGGTTCTCGCGCACAATCGCCGCGGCGGTGAGTCTGCGCCGCGACTGGCTGAGCCTGGATGCGGTGTCCGACGCTTGGCGCGTGGTGCACAGCGAGGGCGACGGCCTGTCCGGCCTGGTAGTGGACCGCTACGGCGATCTTGTGGTGGTGGAGTTCTTTGCCGCCGGCATGTTCCGCCATCGCGAATGGATCTACGAGGCGCTGCGCGAACAGTTTCCGGGGTGCCGCTTCCACAGCTTTGCCGACGAACATGTGCAAAAGCAGGAAAGCTTCGATTTCCACAGCAACACCACCACCGAAGCGTCGGTGATCACCGAGTACGGCATCAAGTTCCGTGCCGACCCGGCCGGTGCGCACAAGACCGGGTTCTTCGCCGATCAGCGCGAAAATCGCCAGTGGCTGAGCGAGCAGGTAAAGGACAAGACCGTGCTGGACCTGTGTTGCAACACCGGCGGCTTTGCGGTTTATGCGGCCGCGCGCGGTGCGTCCGAGGTGCTTGGCGTGGACATCGACGAAGACGTGATCGCCATCGCCAAGGGCAACGCCAAGCTCAACAACGTGCGTCCGAAGTTCGTACAGGCCGACATCTTTCCGTGGCTGCGAGATGCCTCCAATCGCGGTGAGCAGTTCGATGTGGTGATCCTTGACCCGGCCAAGATGACGCGCGACCGCGAGCAGGTGATTCCGGCGCTGAAGAAGTATTTGGACATGAACAAGCTGGCGCTGGGCGTGGTCAAGCCTGGTGGCCTGTTCGCCACCTTCTCGTGCACCGGCCTGGTGGCCGAGGAGGAGTTTTTGGACATGCTGCGGCGCGCATCGTATTTCTCCGGGCGTACCATTCAGATATTGAAAGTGGCCGGTGCCGGTCCGGACCATCCGTTCATGGCGCACGTGCAGGAGTCGCGCTATTTGAAGGCCGTGTTCTGCCGCGTCGTCTAAGCGGCGATCAACTAGCGGCGATCAACCCGTGGAGCGGACCAGGCGATGACTTCGAGCGACGATGACGAACGCAAGGCGCTGACCCGGTTGCTGCGGCAGATCGAGCGGCCCAATGCCAGTCTGCTAGCCAGCAACTGGCCGGTGTTCGGCGTTTGGCTGCTGTTTTCCGGGGCTTTCATGTATCTGTTCCAGACCGGCAACGGCTCGCCGCTGCACCCGCTGGTGTTGGCGCTGGGTTCTACCTGTCTGGGCGTGTTCGGTGCGTGGATCGTGTTTCGCTCGGTGTGGGCACGGCAGTGGCCGCATGTGCGTGAGCACATCGATGTCGAGAGCGTGCGCGCACGCCTGGCTGAACTCGACGACTGAGTGCCGCAGCACATGACGCGGCTGCACGTCCATAGACAGGGAGCAGGCTGACGATGCTTCCGGGAAAAAGCTCAAACTAGAATGCGCTGACCCCTTGAGTGTGGCCGATGCCAATGCCGATGCACCGCGCACTGGTTGGCTTACCGACTGCTGGAGCGAGCGTGCGATGACCCAAGCGACCCGGCTCCTTCCGCCTTCCGACGGAATGGACCCGACCTACCGCAAGATCCTGTGGCGGTTGATCCCGTTTTTGTTCGTCTGCTATTTGTTCAATTACCTGGACCGGGTCAATGTCGGTTTCGCCAAGCTGCAGATGCTCGGCGACTTAGGCATGAGCGAGACCGTTTACGGGCTGGGCGCGGGCATCTTCTTCATTGGTTATCTGGCCTGCGGGGTGCCGGGCAACCTGATCCTGCAACGCATCGGCGCGCGCCGATGGGTGGCGATCATGATGGTTAGCTGGGGCCTGCTGTCGACCTGTCTGATGTTCGTGCGCACCCCGACCGGGTTCTACATCCTGCGCCTGCTCACCGGTGCGGCCGAGGCCGGCTTCTTCCCCGGCATTATGCTGTATCTGACGCGCTGGTTCCCGCGCGCCCAGCACGGCCGGGTGATAGCCATGTTCATGTCGGCCATCCCGGTCTCCGGGGTGCTCGGCGGGCCGTTGTCGGGCTGGATCCTCAGCCATTTTTCAGCCGGGCAGGGTAGCTTGGCCGGTTGGCAATGGATGTTCCTGCTGCAAGGCCTGCCCACCGTGCTGCTGGGCATCTGTGTATGGTTCCTGCTCAGCGACGGCGTACAGCAGGCGACCTGGCTGGATGCGCAGGAAAAACAGGCACTGACGCGCGCGCTGGCAGACGACGAGGCGCGCAAGCCGGCCGGCACGTCCACCTCGCTGAGCGCGTTGGTGGGCAACCCGGCGGTGTGGTTGTTGGGCACGGTGTACTTCTGCATCCAGAGCGGCGTGTATGCGATCAGCTTCTGGCTGCCGTCGATCATCCAGGGTAGCGGCGTCACCGACCCCAACCGGATCGGCCTGATGAGCGCCATCCCGTACCTGGCCGCGGCGGTGTTGATGGTGAGGATGGGGCGCTCGGCCGACCGCCGCTGGCATCTTGTGATTCCGTTGCTGGTGGGCGCGGCGGGGCTGTGCATTGCCGCCAGCGTCACCGACAACCTGGGCCTGGCCTTGTTCATTCAGCATGACCTTGGCCACGATGGGTGCGGTCAGTGGCTCGCCACTGTTCTGGCCGCTGACCAACGGTTTTCTCAGCGCCGCCGCGGCCGCAGGTGGGCTGGCGCTGATCAATTCCACCGGCCAGGTCGCCGGCTTCGTCAGCCCGTACCTGGTGGGCTGGATCAAGGACACCACGTACAGCACCGCGCTGGCGCTGTACGTGCTGGCCGGGGCAATGGTGCTCGGCGCCGCGCTGGTACTGCGGGTGCCGGCGCGGGCGGTGAACCAGTGATGCGTCCGTACAAGCGAGTGTCCCCATGAAGATCGTCATCGCCCCCGATTCGTACAAGGAAAGCCTGTCCGCGTTGGAGGTGGCCATGCAGATCGAGGCCGGCTTCCGCGAGGTGTTCCCCGACTGGCACTACAGCAAGGTGCCGGTCGCCGATGGCGGCGAAGGCACGGTCGAGGCGCTGGTCGCCGCCACCGGCGGGCGGGTGATCGACTGCACGGTCAGCGGCCCGCTCGGCACCCCAGTACAGGCGTTCTTCGGCCTGATCGGCGACGGCCGCACCGCGGTGATCGAAATGGCTGCCGCCAGCGGCCTGGCCTTGGTGCCGCCGGCCGAGCGCGCTCCGCTGCGCACCAGTACCGCAGGCGTGGGCGAGTTGATCCTGGCCGGGCTGGATGCAGGCGCGCGGCGCTTCATCATCGGCATCGGCGGCAGCGCCACCAACGACGGCGGCGCCGGGCTGGCGCAAGCATTGGGCGCGCGACTACTGGATGCGCAAGGCGAAGCGATCGGCCCGGGCGGCGGTGCGCTGGCGGCGCTGGCGCGCATCGACACCGAGTGTCTGGACGTACGCCTGCAGAATTGTCAGTTCGAGGTGGCCTGCGATGTGGACAACCCGCTGATCGGCCCGACCGGCGCCTCGGCGGTGTTCGGCCCGCAGAAAGGCGCCACCCCGAGCATGGTCCGCCAGCTCGATACCAATCTGCAGCACTACGCCGACGTGCTGCAACGCGACCTGGGTGTGCGCTTGCACGACCTGCCCGGTGGCGGCGCGGCCGGTGGCCTGGGTGCGGCGCTGGTGGCCTACCTGGGCGCGCAGCTGCGACCGGGTGTGCAGATCGTCGGCCAGGCGCTTGGGCTGGATGCGCTGGTAGCCGAGGCCGATCTGGTCATTACCGGCGAAGGCCGTTTCGACTGCCAGAGCCTGCACGGCAAGACCCCCGTCGGCGTGGCGCGGGTGGCGCAGCGACACGGCAAACCGGTGATCGCCATTGCCGGTTGCCTGGGCAAGGGCGCCGGGCTGCTGCACGGCCACGGCATCGCGGCGATGTTCGCGGTGGTGCATCGCGTCTGCACGGTGGAGCAGGCCCTGGCCGAGGCCGCCAGCAACGTGCGTATCGCCGCGCGCAACGTCGCGGCGGCGCTGCAGGTGGGCCGGGCGTTGGCGCAGGTGCCTGCAGTCGCACAAGTGCAGTGACGACAGCGCGCGGATGCGTCGCAGGGGCCGCACTCATGCTGCTCGTCCTGACGCGGCACGTTGGGTAGGTTTGCATGCCTGGTGCGCGCGAACGACGAGCACCGCGCTGCGCATCGGCCAGTGGTGTTGTGCGAGTTGCCTGCGGCGTCGAACGCGCATTGCCTGCCGCGCGCAGAGCCGGTCAGCACGCGCCACAGCGCCAGGCAGCACATCCAGTCGAACCGCGCGCGGCCGCAGCCTGTCAGCACGGTTGGAACATGTGTCGAGTATCGAAGTGAAAAGCGACACGCTCGATCACCACCAAGGCGCTGGCGATCCACCGCACTACGCTGGATGACTGCACGCAGCGCATCCAGGAACTGTGTGGGGTGGACCTGACCCGCACCGACGATTGAACACACCTGTATCTGGCCTTGCAGATGCGCGATGACCCGGCTGCAACCGGCGAGCACAGCGCCGACTGAGCTGGCACGGAACCCATCGATGGCACGCGCAACGTAACTTGCGTAGTAGCGCACGGAATGCAGGCTTAGCGCGTATGCCCAGTCCGCTAGACTGGGTAAATTGGCCGGGGACGAGCGAGCTTTACGTTGAATCAGTGCGATACCGCCGAGTCATCCACCTTCACCGAGGCGCAGCGCTTGGCGCGTCTTGCCTTGTTGCAGGTGCTCGATACCGACGCCGAGCCGTTCTTCGATGCACTGGCCGCCGCCGCGCAGGCCATCGCCGGCACCCCGATCGCGCTTGTTTCCTTGGTGGACGAACGCCGCCAATGGTGGAAGGCCAATATCGGCCTGCCAGGGGTCTCCGAAATCCCACGCGAGCTGGCATTTTGCGCCTACACCATTCAGGGCGATGCGGTGATGGAAGTGCGCGATGCACCGTTGGACCCACGCTTCCACGACAACGCCCTGGTCACCGATGCGCCCGGCATCCGCTACTACGCCGGCGCGCCGATCGTTCTGCCCGACGGCCTGCGCATGGGCACCGTGTGCGTGATCGACCAACGCGCGCGCGCGCTGGAGCCGGCGCAGTTGCAGGCCCTGCAGCAACTGGCCAAGGTTGCCGCCGAAGGCCTGGATCAGCGCCGGGTGATGCTGGAGCGCCAGGCCGCTAATGACGAACTGCAGCAGCGCTTGCGCGAGAGCGAAGCGTTCCTGGAGCGCACCGGCCGGGTCGCCGGAGTCGGCGGCTGGGAAGTGGACCTGGCTAGCGGCACGCTGAGCTGGTCGGACCAGACCTGCCGCCTGCACGACGTGCCGCCCGGTTACCGGCCGGCCCTGGGCGAGGCGATTGCGTTCTATCCGCTGGAAGCGCGTGCGGTCATCACCGAGGCGGTCGAGGCCTGCGTGCGCGACGCTACGCCGTGGGATCTGGAGCTGCCGCTGGTCAGCGCCACTGGCCGTCATTTATGGGTGCACAGCACCGGCTCGGTGGAGCATGTGAACGGGCGGATGCGCCTGATCGGTGCCGTCCAGGACGTCACCGACCGCCATCGTGCGGTCGACGCACTGGCCGCCAGCGAGCGCAAGTTCCGCAAGATGTTCCAGTACAGCCTGGGCCTGATCTTCACCCACGACATGGACGGCCGCCTGGTCAGCGTCAACCCGGCCGCGGCGCGTTCGCTGGGCCGCAGTGTGGACGACATGGAAGGCCGCTACCTGCTGGAATTCGTGCGCCCGGAGCACCACGCCGCGGTGCGCGGCTATCTGTCGCGCATGGTGCTCGATGGCCAGGACGCGGGCGTGATCGAGCTGATCGCCGGCGATGGCAGCCTGCGCCACTGGCAGTATCGCAACGTGCTCGATGTGGAATCGGATGCCACCATCGTGCTGGCGCACGCTCAGGACATCACCAACCAGCATCAGCAGGAAAAGCAGCTGCTGGAATGGTCGTTCACCGACCCGCTCACCAACTGCTATAACCGCCGCTTCCTAGACGAGCTGGACAAGCGCGACCCCAGCATGCGCTGGGGCTGCATCGTGGTGGATCTGGACAAGTTCAAGCTGGTCAACGACACCCACGGCCATCAGCGCGGCGACGAGGTACTGGTGCAGATGGCCTGGTTCCTCAACCAGCCGCTGCGTCACCAGGACCGCTTGGTGCGCCTGGGCGGCGACGAATTCCTGGTGCTGCTGCATCAGCCCACCCAGCCGCAACTGGACGCGTTGGCGCGCGACTACATGGCGGCCGCCGACGCTGCGCCGATCCAGTTCACCCTGGGCACCGCCTTACGCCAGGAGGGTGAAGCGCTGGCGGTGGTGGTCGATCGCGCCGACCACTCGCTGTATTCGCTGCGCCGCGCACGCCGCGGCACCGGTACCAGCAACCAGCGCTAGCAACCCGCTGGCCCATTCAACTGAGCAGCACCAAAGTGGATGGCTAGCATGTAACCGCTCTTAACTGTATGTATTGGAATGGATGCCTTCGATCGCACCCAGCTCAGCCCCAAGTGCCAGTTCCGGTCCGACTTCTTCGACCGTCACGGCGGCCCCAGGGAGCCAGCCTACGAGGAGGCGCTGAAAACGTTGAGCTTCGGTGACAAGGTCAAAGTCGGCAAGAACTTCTGTGGCTTATCCGGCGGTGTCCGGCAGCGGCGAGTTCCTGCTGCACGGTGACGCAACCGGATGCCTTGCCGATGTCGTCCTACGCGACGCCGACGGCGCCTTGATCGTCAGCTCCTTTGCTGCGGAAGAGGGCGTGGGGGAGGGTACGGCAGGCCAGCATTCTCGCCACTGCCATACGCTGGTCCGGCGCTACCCGCCACCTCCACTCCATGCAGGGGTCAATGTCCCGACGGGAGAAGGAGTCCATTTCACCCAGCCTTACCCAACCGACTATTGCGCCGCCCATAGGCTACGTACACCACCACCCCCGCCACATTCCAAACCAAAAACCACAGCTGCGTCTTGCTCGGCAAACTCCAGAACAGATACAGACAGCCGCTGATCGCCACCGGCCCTACCACCAACGCCAATGGCGTGCGGAAAGAGCGCGTACGCGTCGGCTCGCGCACCCGTAGCACCAGCAGACACGCGGCTACTGCGGTAAACGCAGCCAGGGTTCCGGCATTGGCTAACGCTGCGATTTCATCCAGTCGCGCCACACCCGCCAACGCCGCCACCAACACTGCCGTGAACAACATGGTCGCCACCGGCGTGCCGGTGCGTACGTCGACCTTCGACAACCCACGCGGCAGCAAGCCATCGCGCGACATCACGAAGAAGATGCGGCTCTGCCCGTACAGAAACGCCAGCAGTACCGTCGGCAGCGCGATGATCGCCACCGCACCGATCACCAACGCCGCCTTGCCGTGTCCGAGTTCGCGCAAAATCAGCGCCAACGGCTCCGGGCTCTTACCGAACACGGTGAAGCTCATGGAGCCCACCGCCGCCAGCGCCACCAGTACATAGATCAGCGTGCAGCCGATCATCGAACCGACGATGCCGATCGACAGATCGCGTCCCGGGTTTTTGGTTTCTTCGGCCGCGGTGGAGATTGCATCGAAGCCATAGAATGCGAAGAAAATGATCGCCGCTGCGGCCATGACTCCGCGCTCCACGCCATCGGGCCCTTCCGCCTTGGAAAAGCCATACGGCATGAACGGCTGCAGGTTGGCGCTGTCGAACGCCGGCAGCGCGATCCCCACGAACACGCCCAGCGCCACGATCTTCAGCACCACCAGCACCGCGTTGAGCGTAGCGCTTTCCTTGGTGCCGGCCATCAGCACGCCGGCCACCAGGAAAGTGATCACCACCGCGGGCAGGTTGACGATGCCGCCGGCGTGCGGCCCGGCGATCAAGGCGTGTGGCAGTTGTACCCCCAGCCAGTGCAGGAAGCCGACGAAATAGCCGGACCACCCCACCGCCACCGTGCTAACCACCAGCGAGTATTCCAGCACCAGACTCCAGCCCACCACCCAGGCGATGCTCTCGCCGAGTGCGGTGTAGCTGTACGTATAGGCGCTGCCGGCGGCCGGCATCATCGTCGCCATTTCCGCATACGCCAGCGCCGCGCAGGCGCACACGATGCCGGCGGCGACGAACGACAACAGCACCGCAGGGCCGGCCTTGTCCGCGCCCACGCCGATCAGCGTGTAGATGCCGGTGCCAACGATCGCGCCGATGCCGAGCGCGATCAGATGCGGCCAACTCAGGCTGCGGACCAGCTGCCGGCCGGCTTCGTGCACGGTGACCTGATCGATGGATTTGCGCCTGAGCCAAGACGACATGCGGACCTCGTAGAAATCTGAAGAATTCGCGAGTGTCGCCCAAGGCGCAGCAGCAAAGCTATCTGTGCAAGGTCATGCGGCCAAAGCGCGCCGCCGTGTCGACCGCATAACGCAGATATGCCGCAGCGCTTATTCGACGGACGGGCGATGCGGCGGATGCACGTTGCGATAGATCAACTGCACTGCCCACGTACCGCCAAAGCCAACCACACCGGCAGCAAAGTGAGTACAGTCAAGCAAGCGCGGCGCGGCGCCGTTAGCGTCGTGGCCCCAGAAGTTGAACCACAGCAGCACCAGCGCGGTGACAGCCATGCCAATCCGGAACCACAGCCGCGTTGCCGCGCACGCTGGCCATGAATGCATGGCGCCAGGCGTTGTTGAGTTCGGTCGCTTGTCAATTCATCCATTGCTCGACCAACGCACGTGCGGCCGGCGCGCTCGGTAGCAGATCCTTGCGTTGGCTGGGCGTGGCGAGATAACGACAAATCGTGTTCGGTTTCCCACAACACCACATCGCCATCGCGGATTACCGGTACCAGCCCGTCGGGATTGAGCGCGCGAAACTCTGGCGTATCGACCGACCCCAATCCGCTGCCATACCCGTGCAGCGTGTAGTCCAGCGCCCACTCCTGGCACAGCCACAGCACCTGTACGCACGTTGATCGAAGTCGGCTTTCCGTAAATTTCCAGCATGTGGGTCTTTGGCTGATGGATGCGGCAAGTCGAGCTGGACGCGACTGCCCGGCGCACTGCGATGCGTCTGCTGCGCGCCGGTTCAGTGAATCATCGCAGCAGCGCGCCCCAATCGCCCATTCGGCCAACGCGTAGGCGACCACGCCCGAGTGACCATCGCGATTGCCATAGCGCTGCATCGACGACCGACACCGCAACGCGCGCGTCACTGACGCAGCTGTTGCGACCGGCACCGCTACACTGCACGCATGGCATCCGAATCCCTGATCCTTCTCGGACTACTCGTCGTAGTCCTCGTGTTGCAGCTGATCGCATTGCTGCGACGTCCCTCCACCAGCGGCCTGGAGCTGGCGCTGCGCGCCGAGCAACGCGACGGGCGCGGCGAATTGCGCGAGCAGCTCGAAGGCCTGGCGCGGCAGCAGGACGGCCGCCTGGAGACCTTCGCGCGCAACCTCAGCGAATTGTCCACGCGCACCGATCAGCGCCTGGACCTGCTACGCGACGCGCTGGGCGAAGACGCACGCAAGGCACGCGCGGAAAGCGGCCAGGCCCAACAACGCACAGCCGAACTGCTCACCCTGCGCCTGACCGAACTGCGCACCCAACTGGAAGGCTTCGGCCAGCAACAGGAAACCCGCATCCACGTGTTCGGCCAGCAACTGACCGAACTGATCGCGCGGACCGACACCCATATGGCCGCTTTGCGCCAAGCGCTGGCCGAAGATTCCCGCAAGGGCCGGCAGGAGGCCGGTGAGTCGCAGCAGCGCTTCACCGACGCTTTGGGCCAACGCTTGAACGAGCTCACCCAGAGCAACGAACTGCGCATCGGCGAGATGCGCGCCACGCTGGAACAGCAGTTGGCCAATCTGCAGAACGACAACGCCAGCAAGCTCGAACTGATGCGCGCCACCGTCGATGAAAAACTGCAGACCACGCTCAACACGCGCCTGGATGCCTCGTTCAAACTCGTATCCGAACGGTTGGAACAGGTGCAGCGCGGCCTGGGCGAAATGCAGCAGCTGGCCACCGGCGTGGGCGATCTCAAGCGTGTACTCACCAACGTCAAGAACCGTGGTGGCTGGGGCGAAGTGCAGCTGGACAACATCCTTGAGCAGACCCTCACCGCCGAGCAGTATGCGCGCAGCGTGCGGGTGCGCCCGGACAGCAACGAGGCGGTGGACTTCGCAGTGCGTCTGCCAGGCCGTGGCCACGAAGACACCCCGGTGTGGCTGCCGATCGATTCCAAGTTCCCGCGCGAAGATTACGAGCGCCTGCTCGACGCACAGGAAGCCGGCGATGTCGAACAGATCCGCGTGCTCGGCAATCTGCTGGAGCGCGCAGTCCGCATCCAGGCCAAGTCGATCAGCGACAAATACGTCTGCCCGCCGCACACCACCGATTTCGCGGTGATGTTCCTGCCCACCGAAGGCTTGTACGCCGAAACCATCCGCCGCCCCGGCCTGGTCGATGTCTTGCAGCGCGAACACCGCGTAGTGATTGCCGGCCCGACCACGTTCACCGCGTTGCTCAACAGTTTGCAGATGGGCTTTCGCACCCTGGCCATCGAGAAGCGCTCCAGCGAAGTGTGGGGTCTGCTTGGCGCGGTCAAGAGCGAGTTCGGCAAGTTCGCCGGCATCCTGGAAAAGGCCGAACGACAGATCAACACCGTCGGCAAGACCCTGGGCGATGCCGGCCGCAAGACCCGCACCATCGAGCGTCGTTTGCGCGGCGTGGAAACGCTGTCCAACGAACATTCGCAGGCACTGCTGGATGATGCCGGTAGCGACGACACCGGCAGCAGCAACGATGACGACGCCGGCGACGAGCAGGAGTGATCCGGCTACGTACGGGTATGCAGTACAGCCGCAGGAACAGGAAATAGCACAACGTAGGAGCGCCCCCGGGCGCGATGAAGCTTTACCGATAACGCCACATCGCGGCCAGGGCCGCTCCTACAAGAGCAGGTTTGCGAACCTGCGCCCCGTTGCCAAGCACACCACGCGGACATCGCCACCGTGATGCTTGCACGCACCTTGTCCAGGAAGAGAGTGCCATGTCGAGTCGATGGATCTACGCAGCGGTCTGCGCGTTGCTGCTGACCGCATGCAGCAACACACCAACGTCCCAGTCGGGCTCCACCGCAGCTAGCGCGCAGGCAGCGCGACCGGTCTCGGCCGATACCGCCGCGTGCACCGCAAAAGGTGGGCAACTACGCCCGGTCGGCCGCATGCAAACGGCGCGCTGCGTGGTGCCCTACGCCGATGCCGGCAAGACCTGCAGCGACAACGCCGACTGCAGTGGCGATTGCCTGGCCACCAGCATCGTGCCGAGCGGTACTGCCACGTCGGCCACCTGCCAGCGCGACAGCGACCGCTTCGGTTGCCGCCAGGAAGTGGTCGGCGGCATGGGTCAGGCGGCGTTGCGCATCGATTGATGTCTTCGCATGTAATGAAGCGGCAGCACTGGCCTATCAGTTGATCGGCCAGTGCGGTAGCTACAGCCAACTGCAAGCAGTGGCAGACACCGGCATCGCTCGCTCCACCTCTGCGGTTTATGCTCTTGGCTTTCGCCTCCCAGGACATACCGATGAGCCAGACGCTATACGACATCCCCGTCGCCCGCATCGACGGCGAGCCCGCCACGCTGACCGACTATCGCGGCAAGGTGCTGCTGGTGGTCAACGTCGCGTCCAAATGCGGCCTGACCCCGCAGTACGAAGGTCTGGAAGCGCTGTATCGCGACAAGCAGGCAGCGGGGCTGGAAGTGCTGTGCTTCCCCGCCAACGACTTCAAGGGCCAGGAACCTGGCAGCGAGGCGGAGATCGCGCAGTTCTGCCAGCTCACCTACGACGTGACCTTTCCGATGTTCTCCAAGATCGCTGTCACCGGCACCGACACCCATCCGCTGTATCAGCAGTTGACCAGTGCACACCCGCAGGTCACCGGCGACGGCCCGATGCGCAAAAAACTGGCCGGCTACGGCATCGAACCCAACCCGGCTCCCGGTGTGCTGTGGAACTTCGAAAAATTCCTGATCGCCCGCGACGGCCAAGTCATCGACCGCTTCGCTCCCGACGTCCCCGCAGACGATGCACGCCTGCGTCAGGCAATAGATGCCGCGTTGGCTGCTTAAACCTAGCGATTCTTTTTGAGGGAATTTTCGTGGAAGAAAGAAGAGTATTAAGCCTGCACAAACTGGAGAAATGTGCAGAGGCGTTTAAAATTGAGTGTGTTTCAAGGTCTTCGGACGGCGATCGCTATGTCTCCCCAGTTTTGTTTCGTGGCCAGTCACGAGCAGGATGGAGGTTGGAGACGACATTGGAACGATTTGGAAAAAAGATCTTCCGCTTGAAGAATATGATCGCTACTTGGCCAAGGTTAAGCCGGGAATTGAAGCCTACACAGATAGAATATTCGAGTTTAATCTGCGAAACCAAAGAGTTCTTGGGAGTACATTTCCCTTATCCAAAATCAGTCTATTGAAGGGGCAATATGAGTTCATGGTTTACCTAAGGCATCATGGATTTCCTACTCCTTTACTTGACTGGAGTCGATCGCTTTATGTTGCCTTGTTCTTCGCTTGCAGTGGGCAAGATCATCAGGATGATTCCGCGCTGTACATGTATGTCGAACACTTAGCATTCGGAAAAGGTGGCATGGCTGGTTCTCCCGAGATTGCCACCCTAGATCAATACGTAACTGCGCACAAACGACATTTCATTCAGCAGTCGGCGTACACAGCATGCATTGGCAAGTCTAATGATGATTGGTGTTTTTTGCAGCATGAATCTGCCATGGGAGGATTAATAGACAGGCAAGATAAACTAGAAAAGTTTGTTATCCCTGCAAGCCTTAGACGAAGTTTTTTGCGCCAGCTTGATGCAATGAATATCAACTCTTTTTCCCTGTTCGGTACGGAAGAATCGCTCGTGCAAATGCTGGCCTTTCGAGAAATAAATGATTGAGGTTTTAATGCTACAAAAAAGCCCGGGATCGCTCCCAGGCTTCTGCATTTACTTCAAACCGCAAACTCAACCGCTCAACGAATCCACTGCGGAATCGGCATCGCATCCACCGGCACCGTGCTGTCTTTGTCTTCGCGCAGATAGTCGGGTAGCTCGTTTTTCTTTTCACGATGGCTGGGCAGGTCGCGCACGATCTGATAGTTACGGCGCTGCATCCAGGCATCGCGGGTCAGGGCGTATTCGTCCGGTGCTTGGTCGCGTAGCGAATCCAGCGACATCAGCTGCGAGCGCGTATCCACCAGCTGCAAGCCCTGCAATGCGAAGCGCAGGCCACTGTCGTCGATCTGGCGCAACGGCGACAGCGGAATGTCGCCGCTCAGGCCGACAGTGTCGCGCACCGTGCGTGGCCCGAACAGCGGCAACTCGAAGTAACGCGAATTGCGCCAACCCCACACACCCAACGTCTGACCGAAGTCTTCGCTACGGCGCGGGATACCGGCCGCGGACGCCGGATCGAACAGACCGGCCACACCCAGTGTGGTGTTCATGACGAAACGGCCCAGCGACTGCACCGCAAACACCGGGTGGCCCTGCAGCAGCTGGTTGACCATGGTCAGCGGCGTGCCGAGGTTGTCGAAAAAGTTGGTCACGCCCAGCCGCGCCGGTTGCGGCACCACCTTGGTGTAGGCGGTCGCCAACGGACGCGCCACGCCACGGTCCACCGCCATGTTAAAGCGGTGCATGCCACGGTTGTAGTGCTCCCACGGATCGTAGGACGGCGCCGCACCGGGCTGTGCAGGCGCACCGTTGGCATCGGTCTGCGGCGTGGTCGTGCCATACAACGCATCGAAGTCGCCTTCGGCGGCGGTAGGCGCACCAGCACCAGCACTGGTCTGGTCGGCAGGCGCGGCGGTGAGGGTGGCAGGCAGCGTATCCGGCGTAGCGGCGGCACCGGCCGCGGCCGACTGCGCGGTCATCCCGGCGTCGTCGCGCACCGGCGCCTGGGCCGGTGCGTTGCCGGCGCTGGCCGACGGTGGGTCGAACTTGTGCGCTTGGCTGGCGCAGGCACCAAGAAGCAACAGGCAGGCCAACAGGGGAAAGCAGCGGAACTGGGTCATGGAGTGGCGCTCAGGCCTGAAAATCGAGGGTAGGGGACAAACGGTAAGCGGCGCGCAATTCGTCAAGACCGGACGCCCCACCCACCACTGAAACAGGACCGGAACCGTTGCCGTGCAGCCGCGCAGCCAGTTCGGACAGCATCGCCACGCCGGCACTGTCCAGGCGCTGGATGCCGGAAAGGTCCAGCGTGCGCACGCCGTTCAATTGCGCGATCGCCTGCGGCCAGGCTTTGACCACCGCCGCACGGTCGAGCACACCGGTGAGCACCAGCGCCTGGCCATTGCGTTGCACGGAACTGTTACTTGCCATTGGCCGGTGCCGCACCGACCTGCAGGTTGCCGCTACGCAGCTCTGCGGCGACCTTGGCGATGCCCTTCTCGCGTAGCGGGCCGTCGAACTGGGTCTTGAATGTCTGCACGTAGGAGATTCCTTCGATCATCACGTCGAAGATCTTCCACTGGCCGCCGGTATTGCGC
Organism: Xanthomonas fragariae; assembly: GCF_900183975.1. Taxonomy (NCBI): domain Bacteria; kingdom Pseudomonadati; phylum Pseudomonadota; class Gammaproteobacteria; order Lysobacterales; family Lysobacteraceae; genus Xanthomonas; species Xanthomonas fragariae. The sequence continues at coordinate 4,249,731 of NZ_LT853882.1, read as the reverse complement.
ATCAGGTAATCGACCGGGGTCGGGTCGTTGCCGGCGCGCAGCAGATCGGTGGAGACCTTGACGCCGCGGTTGCCCGGCAGCGCGCTCTCGGACTTGGCGCGGAAGCTCGGCTTGCCTTCGAAGTTCAGCAACGCGGTGCCGTAACGCTGCATCAGGTTGTCGGCCAGCGCATCGGCAAACAGCTTGATGTCCGCATCCGAGGCGCCGCGGCCGTTTACGCCCAGCACCAGACGGGCCGAATAGTCGCGGTCGAAGGTTTTGCTCAATTCGCCGTTGATATACTGGCGCAGCGCGACCGGATTGCTGCGGAACTCGGCACGGCGCTGTTCCAGCGTGCCCATGATGCGGGTGCTGCTGTCGATGACGGTCTTGGTTGCCGCGCCTTGCGCAGGAGCGCTGGCGGAAGCCGACTGTGCCAGCACGGTGGCCGGTGCACACACCAGTAGGGTCGAGGCCAGGATGGCGGAGAGCAGGGTGGTTTTCATTGGTGCGGTTCCGTAGAGGGAGAAGCGGTCTGGGCAGGCGTTGCGGCCTGGCCGTCTGCGGCGGATTTATCACCACCGCCACTGAACATGTACTTGCCGACCAGCTGCAGCAGATCCACTGCCGGCTGGGTGAAGCCGATTTCTTCGCCCGGTTTGAGCGTTTCCGGGTCGCCGCCCGGCTGCAGCCCGACATAACTCTCGCCGAGCAAGCCGCTGGTGAAGATGCCGGCCGAGGTGTCGGCGGGTAGATCCTTGTATTTGGTGTCCAGCGACAGCGTCACCACCGAGTCGAACTTGGTCGGATCCAGGCTGATATCGGACACCTTGCCGATGGTCACGCCACCGATCTTCACCGGTGCCTGCGCACGCAGCTGGCCGATCTGGCTGAAGCGCGCGGTCAGCGTGTACTGGCTGGAACCGAAGCCCCAGCGCTGGTTGGTCGAGGCCACCGCCAACACCAGCAGCGAGGCCAGGGTCAGCAGCAAAAAGGCGCCGACGGCGAATTCGAGTCGTGGTCCACGCATGGCCATAGTTATTCCACTCACCTAAACAACATTGCTGAAAGAACGAAGTTGAACATCAGCACCAGCAACGAGGCGTTCACCACCGCGCGGGTGGTGGCGATCGAGGTGCCTTCGATGGTCGGTTCGGCATGGAAGCCCACATAGGCGGCGACCAGCGCGGCGGTGCCGCCGAAAATCGCCGACTTGAGCATCGCCACACCGAAGTCGTCCCAGAAGTCCACGCTATTGCTCAACCCCGACCAGAATGTGCCATTGTCGATGCCCAGCACGTGCACGGCCTCGAAATAGCCGCCGGTGATCGCCAGCGAGCAGAAAACGCCGGTCAGCAGCGGCACTGTCAGTACCGCCGCCCAGAACCGCGGCGCCACGGCCTTGGCAACCGGGTCGATGGCCATCAGTTCCAGCGCCTTGATTTGGTCGGTGGCGCGCATCAAACCGAGCTCGGCGGCGATCGAACTGCCGGCGCGGCCGATGAACAGCAGGGCGGTCAGTACCGGCGCCAGTTCGCGGTACAGCGACAGGCCCAGCAAAGTGGACAACGCATCCGACGCACCGTAGGTGGTCAGGGTGCGATAGCCTTGCAGGGTCAGTACCAAGCCGACGAAGGCGCCGCCGACGGCGATGATCGGCAGCGAACGCGCGCCAACCTTGTAGATCTCGCGCACCAGCTCGGCGATGAAATCGCGCGTGGGCAGCGAGCCGCGCAGTACGGTCAGCGAGAACAGTCCGGCACGGCCGAACGCGCGCATCGAAGCGACCACGGCCATCAGGCAGCACTCCGGTCGCGACGCGGCGCGGCATCGAAAGCGATCGGGCCGTCCGGCTGGCCATGCAGGAACTGCTGCACCAGCGGATCGGTGCTGTCCTGCAGTTGATAGGGCGTGCCGGCGAACACGATGCCGCCGTTGGCGATGACCACTGCCTGGTCGCTGATCGGCAGCGTCTCGTGCACGTGGTGGCTGACGATGATGCTGGTCAGGCCCAGGCTGTCGTTGAGGCGCTGGATCAGGCTCATGATCACGCCCGAGGCGATCGGGTCCAGGCCGGTGAGCGGTTCGTCGTAGATCATCAACGGTGGGTCCAGCGCCAGCGCGCGTGCCAGCGCCACGCGTCGCGCCATACCGCCGGACAGCTCGCGCGGCCAGGCATCGGCCGCAGCCAGCAAGCCCACAGCATGCAGCTTCATCTGCACCAGACGTTGCAGCACCGGTGCCGGTAGACGGGTGTGGGTGCGCAGCGGCAATGCGACGTTGTCGGCCACGCTCAGGTCCGTTAGCAAGCCGTTGCCCTGCAGCAGCACACCGACGTTGCGGCGCATCTCGAGCAGCGCCCGGCTACCGCGTGGAATCTGGTTGCCGAACAAGGCGACCGTGCCAGCGACAGGACGCAGTTCGCCGGTCAGTGCAGCCAACAACGTTGACTTGCCGCTCCCGGAGGGACCAAGCACGGCGGTGATGCTGCCGCGCGCCACGTCGAGCGAAACCTCACCCAGGATCGTCCGCCCGCCGCGATCGATGCGGACACGGGACAACTGCACGACAGGAGATGCGGACGCCGTCATCGAAACCTTTAACAGAATTGCAACGCCATAGAGTAGCTGGCACACGGCTGAATATAACCGAACCGGCGCGTGCAGTATTGTCGCATGCCATCGGTCCCTGGCTCACTGCCGACGGAGGTCGATCTTGCAGCAGGGCGTTTCATGCGTGACGTTGGACAATGTTCAAGCGCGGCGGTGTTGCGGCAGATATGCCCGAAACAGTTATCGAGTCTATATGCCTATCTCAATATCATGGAACGGGGGTACTGACCCTGGAGCACTTGGCGGGCAGCGTCAACGCGAAGTTTTCGGCAGTACTGAATGACGGTGACATCCCCTTCGTGTTGATGGAAGCGCGTCCGCTGTCTGCCACACATGCAATGCGCCGTGCGCGGTGCTCAATCCGGCACAATGCATGCAAGCATGCACACCACTTCCGCGCCCGATTTTCGTCTCTATCCTTCCAACGCGCTGGATACGCTTGCTGCCTTGCTCGCCGAAGAGCTGCGCCGCCCGGTGCCGAAGCAGCCGTTGCTGCAGCCGGAGGTGGTGCTGATCCCGCAGGTGGCGATGCGGCGCTGGCTGCAATCTACGCTGGCGGCCGAGCACGGGGTTGCGGCGAATCTGGAATTCCTCACCCCCGGCGAATTCGTCGCGCGCGCGCTGGAGTGCAATCTCGGTCCGGCCGAGGACGATCTGGACATGGTGACCATGCAGTGGCGCCTGTACGAGGCGCTGCAGGCTGATCTGGGCAGCGATGCCGCATTGGCGCCGCTGGCCGGTTATCTGGCCGATGGCGATGCGCTCAAGCCATGGGCGCTGGCCGGCGAGCTGGGCAGCGTGTTCGAGAAGTACCAGGCGTGGCGACGCGACTGGTTGCTGCGCTGGGAAAGCGGCGCTGATCCCGATGATCCGCAGGCTCGGCTGTGGCGCAAGGTCGCTTCCGGTCGTCAGTACCGTGCGCGCCGCATCGGCCAGTATCTGAATCGCTACGCGCGCCCGGATGGTCCGCTGCCGCAGGGCTTGCCGAAGCGCTTGTTCGCCTTCGCCATTCTCAATATTTCGCCCGACGTGCTGCGCGTGCTGGCCACGCAGGCGCGCGTGGGCACGCTGCATTTCTATCTGCCTACGCCGACTCAAGGCTATTGGGGCGATCTGCAGACCCTGTGGCAGCGCCGTCGCGAGGATGGGGCGGTGCAGCTGTTTGCCAAGCAGGTGCAGGAAAACCCGTTGCTGCAGGCCTGGGGTACGGCCGGGCGCGACTTCATGGCGCTGGTCGGCGACTACGAGGTGGTGCATCCGCTGGCCGAAATCGCCGCCTACGCCGACCCGCTCGAATCCGGCCATCGCGCGCTTGCTGCTGGTGGCCTGGGCGACAGCCTGTTGCGGCGCATGCAGAGCGACCTGTTCCATCGTCGCGCGCCGGGCGTGCCTGCGTTGTTGCCGGCAGTGAATCTGCACGACCCCAGCCTGCAGCTGCACGCCTGCCATACCCGGTTGCGCGAGTTGCAGGTGCTGCACGACCAACTGCGCGCCCTGCTCGACGACCCGCGCTTCGACCCGCCGCTGCAACCGCGCGAAATCGCGGTGCTGTCGCCGGATATCGACCCGTACGTGCCCTATCTGGATGCGGTATTCGGCAGCCACGGCAACGACGACGCGCTGCCCTATGCATTGGCCGATGCCAGTCCGTTGGCGAGCGAGCCGCTGGCCGAGGTGTTTTTGACCCTGCTCGGTTTGCCGATCGCACGGTTCGGCCTGCACGAAATTCTCGACCTGCTCGCCAGCGCGCCGATTGCCGAAGCTGCCGGCCTCGATGAAACCGGGTTGGAACGTCTGCGCGGCTGGTTGCACGCGGCTGGTGCGCGCTGGGGGCTGGACGCGGCGCATCGGCGTCAATTGCAGGCACCGGGCGACGACGCCTACACCTGGCGATTCGCCCTGGACCGGCTGCTGCTCGGCCACGCTAGCGGCGCCGATGACGACATCGATGGCGTGGCGCCATGGCCGCAGTTGGAAGGGAGCGCGCTGGCGGCGCTCGACACGCTGCTGCGGCTGCTGCGCGTGCTCGAACGCCATCAGTCGATGCTGGCCGAAGCGATGACGCCGGTTCAATGGCGCGAGCGTCTGCTCGGTCTGTTGGAGGCACTGATCCCGACCATGCCATCGGCACCGCGTGCACAGCGCGCGCTGGATCGGCTGCGCAGATTGATCGACCAATTCGCCCGCGATGCGGTGCGCGCCGAGTACGCCAGCACCGTGCCGGCCGAGGTTGTGCGTGCGCATTTTGCCGCGATGCTGGGCGAGTCGGATACGCGCGCGCCGCTGCTCACCGGCGGCATCAGTTTCGGTCGCATGGTGCCGATGCGCTTGCTGCCGTTCCGCGTGATCTGCCTGCTCGGCATGAACGACGGCCACTTTCCGCGCCGCGACCCGGCGGCCGGGCTCAATCGCCTCACCGCAGAACTGGACACCGAGCGTCGCCGGCATGGCGACCGCTCCACGCGCGAGGACGACCGGTTTCTGTTTCTGCAGTTGTTCGCCTCCGCGCAAGAGGTGTTTTACCTGAGCTATCTCGGCGCCGATGCGCGCGATGGCAGCGCGCGCGAACCTTCCGTGTTGGTCAGTGAATTGTTGGCGAGCGCCGCGCAGTATCATGCCGCCCCCGATGCGATCGACACGCTGGTGGTGCGTCACCCGTTACAACCATTCGCCGCCGCCGCGTTCGGTGCGCTGGGCGAAGACGGCGCCGACCCGCGTCGCTTCAGTTATCGCCGTCAATGGCGGCCGGCGGTGGACAGTTTGGTCGGCCAGCGGCAGCCGCTCGCACCATGGGTGGCCGGTGCGATGCCGACCGATGAGAGAGCGTTGCCCACCAGCGTTTCCATCGACGACCTGCGCCGCTTGTTTGCCGACCCGGCCGGGCAGTTTCTGCGTCATCGCTTGGGCATGCGTTTGCCCGATCCGGCCGGCGAAGACAGCGACCTCGAACCGTTGCTCGCCTCCACGCGCGGACTGGATCACTACGGTTTGCAGCAGCATGTTTTCGATGCCGCGTTGGCCGGCGACACCGACCGCCTGTACGAGCGCCTGCGTGCCCGCGCGATGCTGCCGTCCGGCCCGTTGGGACGCCGCCAACTCGATGAGCGTGTGGCGCAACTGCGCCCGTATGCCGACGCGTTCCGGCAGTGGCGTGGCGACGCACCGGCCGAGTCGCGCCGGCTGCAAGTGCAGATCGACGCCACCGATATGCACGGACGCGTGCCCGGTTGGTATGCCAGCGGAGTAGGGCGCGTGCAAGTCGGCCCGCTCAGCGGCCGCAATGCGATTCGCCACGGCCTGGAATGGCTGCTGCTGCGCGCCGCCGGCGAGCACGCGCCGTATGTGCGTTTCTTCGAACGCGACGACGGCCTGGGCCCGCATCCCATCGACGTCGAACCGCTGTCGCAGCTGCAGGCGCAACGCGCCTTGTCCGAGCTGTTGCAGCTGTACCGCCACGGCCTGCAGGCACCGCTGGCCTTCGCGCCGTACAGCAGTTGGAAATACCACCAGGCCGCTTGCAGCGACGCTCTGGACAAGGCCATCAAGGCCGCCGCCGGGCAGTGGCAATCCAGCGCCGGCTGGAGCGAATCGCACAGCCCGGAGCTGCGCCTGGTCAATCGTGGCCGCGACCCGTTTGCCGACGCGCAACGCTTCGCCGACTTCGCCACCACCAGCCATCGCGTGTACGCCTTGCTCGAAAGCGCCAGCACCGGCATCGTGCTGGATCCGGAGCGTCTGCTTGAGAGTTGGCGGCAATGGCACGGCGCGCAGGGAGATGCCGAATGAGCGTCATCGCCGTAACCGACCCGTACCTGCAATTGCCGCTGCATGGCGTTCGCCTGATCGAGGCCAGTGCCGGCACCGGCAAGACCTTCACTCTGGCCACGCTGTTCACCCGTCTGGTGGTCGAGCGCGGTTTGCGCATCGGGCAGATTCTCGCGGTCACTTTTACCGAAGCCGCAACGCAGGAATTGCGCCGCCGTATCCGTGAGCGCCTCGTCCTGGCCGCAACGTTGGTGCCCGATGCCTCATCGGCTTCTGTAGGAGCGGCCCCGGGTAGCCTTCGGCCATTGGCAGCAACCGAACTGGCCGCGGCCACGAGCACCGATGACCCGTCGCGGCCAATAATCCAAGACCACCTGGCGCCAGCGCAACAAGACGCGCCCGACGCCACCCTCACCCGCGCCATTCTCGCCGCGCATCTGACCAACGGCACTGAAACCCCGGCCGCCTTGCGCCGCCGCCTGCAACAGGCAGTGGAAGAAATCGACCTGGCTGCGGTCTTCACCATCCACGGCTTCTGCGCGCGCGTGCTGCGCGAACACGCCTTGGAAAGCGGCCAGGCCCTCGCCGCGCCGGAACTGCTCGCCAACGACCGCCAATTGCTGGGCGAAGTCGCCGCCGATCTATGGCGCCAGCGGGCCGCCGATGCGGTGATGGCCGAAGACCTGATCGCGCTGTGGTCGGGCGGCCCCGAGGCATTGGCCAGCGATCTGCGCGCCTTGGTGCGTCATCCAACGCTGTTGCCGGGGGTGGCAACGACTACCGACAATTCCGCCGCGCTGCTACAGGCCGTGCAAGATGCCAGCGCCGCATTGGCCGCCGCGTTCCAGGCGCACGGCACCGCCTTCTTCGAAGCCATCATGTCCGCCATCGATGGCGGCATCTTGAGCAAGGTCAGCTATAAGCCCGACTGGTTGGCATCGCTGTGGCATTGGTTCGAACGTTTCGCCGCCGCGCCATCGATCGGCACCGCGCCCCATGCCAAGTTGCTCAAGTTGACCGCTGCGGAACTGGCATCGGGCACCAACAAGAAGTTCGTCGACCGCACACCGGCCTCGCCGATGAGCCACGAGATAGACAGCTATCTCACCGCGCTGGCACGCGTCGAAGAATGGCGCACCCGTCGCCGCATTCGCCTGCTGCACGCCCTGCGCGACGACGCCATCGCACGGCTCGCTTTGCTCAAGCGCCAGCGCCGCGTGCAAACCTATGACGATCTGGTCAATGGCGTCGCACAGGCGTTGCAAGGCGCGCAGGCCGACGGACTGCTCAAACGCCTGCGCGCGCAGTACGCCATCGCGTTGGTGGACGAATTCCAGGACACCGACGACCGCCAGTGGTCGATCTTCTCCAACGTGTTCGGCGAAGGCCCACTCGCACGCGCGGCCGAACTTGCGCCGGCGCTGTTTTTGATCGGCGACCCCAAGCAGGCCATCTACGGCTTCCGCGGCGGCGACGTGCGCGCGTATCTGGATGCCGCGGTCACCGCTGAACTTGCCCCGCCGCTGAGCCACAATTTCCGCTCGCGCCCCGGCGTGTTGGCGGCCATCGACGCGCTGTACGCGCAGGCCGGCTTCACCGACGCCTTCCTCACCGACGGCATCGCTTTCCATCCGGTGCAGGCTGGTACCAAGCGGCTGGACACCGACCTGCAACGCGAAGGCGCCACCGCCCCGGCATTGACGTTGTGGCGCGCGCCCGAACCACCGCCGCCTGCCGCGCCAGCGGCGAAGAACAAGCCCGCAGGCAAGCCCAAACCCTGGAGCGCCGTCCGCGCCCGTGAGCTGTCCACCGCCGCCTGCGTTGCGGCGATTCGCGGCTGGCTGGCCGATGGCCGCGACGCCATCGCCACGATCTGTGGCCGCCCGGTGCAGGCCGGCGACATCGCCGTACTGGTGCGCAGCCACGGCGAGGCCACGCGTATCCAACAGGCGCTGGGCGCGGTAGGCATTCCGGCAGTCGCCGCCGGCAAGCAAAGCCTGTTCGCCACCGACGAAGCGCTGGAGCTGCTGGCCCTGCTGCAGGCCTTGCTCGATCCAGGCGACGACAGCCGCCTGCGCGCCGCACTGGCCACGGTGCTGATCGGCGAAGACGCGATCGCCATCGCCGCACTCGAACACGACGGCGAACGTTATCGCCGATGGCAGCAGCTGGCACTGGACTGGCGCGAACGCTGGCAACGTGGCGGCCCGCTGGCGCTGATCGGCGACCTCGGCGCCGCGCACGGGCAACGCCTGCTCGCACTGGTCGATGGCGAGCGTCGCCTCACCAATTACCTGCAACTGGCCGAACTGCTGCAGGAAGCCGACGCCCGCGCACTCGGCCCGCACGGCCTGGTCGACTGGCTGGCCCGCCGCATCGCCAACGCCGACGAAAACGACGAAACCCAGCAACTGCGGCTGGAATCGGACGTGCGCCGTGTGCAGATCGTCACCCTGCACAAGAGCAAGGGCCTGGAATATCCGCTGGTGTTTCTGCCGTATATCGGTATCGGCCGCAGCGACAAGGGCGCTGGCCGCCATTGCGTGGTGCACGCGCCGGGTCGCGGCCGTCAGCTGCATTGGAAGACAGATAAGGACGACCCCACCTGGAGCGCTGCCGAAGCGGCCTGGAAGCAGGAACAACGCGCCGAAGACGCACGCCTGCTCTACGTCGGCCTGACCCGCGCCGAGCACGCGCTGTGGATCGCCAGCGGCCCATTCCACCAGCACGAACGCACCGCCTTGTCCGGCATGTTGGGTGCACTCGATGCGCTGCAGGGCGCAGTAGTGGTGGATACCGCCACGCCGCCAACCAACCTGCCACGCCTGCCGCCGCCGGACGAGGCGCAGGTGCCGCCCGCCCGCACCCCGCAGCGCCATATCGCGCCCGAGTGGTGGGTCTACAGTTTCACCCAATTGGCCAACGCCGATACCGGCGCCGCCACCGACCCGATGGCCAGCGCCACCGTCGTCGGCAGCGGCGGCAGCGACGAACCGTCCAGCAGCGAGGCGATAGCGGTAGCCACCGAGGTCGACGCCTTCGACCCGCGCTTTGCCGGCAATCGCTTCGGCGTGGTGATGCACGAGGTGTTCGAGCGCTGCGACTTCGCCGCCTGGCATGCCTGGCAGCCAGGCCAACCCGCACCCCAGGGCCAGGCCGCCGCCATCCTCGAAGCCCTGCAACGCGGTGGCTACGCCCATAACGAATGGGACGATGGCCTGGCCATGCTCACCGACCTGATCGGCCACACCCTCACCGTCACCCTGCCGGAAGGCACCCATCTGGCCGCCGTGCCGGAGCCGCAGCGCCGCAACGAAATGGAATTCCATTTCGCCATGCGACCTACCCGCGTCGATGTATTGCTCGCACTGCTGCATCGCTTTGGTGTGGTCGGCGACCGCCAGGCCTTTGGCGCACGCCACCGCTTGGAGGGCCTGATGACCGGCCTGATCGACCTTACCTACACCATCGACGGCCGCTGGTACGTGCTCGACTACAAATCCAACCGTCTGCCCAGCTACGACGCCGACGCCCTGGCCCGCGCCATGGCGCACAGTGAATATGAGTTGCAGGCGCTGATCTACACCCTCGCCCTGCATCGCTGGCTCCGCTTCCGCCTGGGCAATTCCTACGACTACGCCCGCGACTTCGGCGGCGTGCGCTACCTGTTCTGCCGTGGCCTGGACGCTACCCGCTCATCCGTCTCCGGCACGCCTGGGCCCGGCATCTACGCCTGGCGCTTCGACCCAGCCCTGGTGGACGCCCTGGACGCGCTGTTCGCCGGCACGCCCACAGAGCACCGTTCTAACGATGGGGCAGAGCCCCTCTCCCCCCGGGGGAGGAGCTGTGGTGAGGGCGCGTCCGCCATGGCAACTCGCACTCCATGACCCACCCGAACCTCTTCACTGCACTCAACCAGGCCGGCGCCCTGCGCACGCTGGATCTGGCCTTCGCCCAAAGCCTGCAACGCCTGGCCCCGAGCACCGACCCCCTGGTCCTGGCTGGTGCCGCATTAGCGTCACTTGCGGTCACCAGCGGCCACGCAGGGCTCGACCCCACCCGCGCCGCCATGCTGCTAGACCCACGCGACGGTGTGCCCCCATCCTTTCCAGACCCAACCCACTGGCAGCGCACCCTCGCAGCCTCACGCTGGGTCGACCAACCGCTGCCCGAAGACCCCGCCGCTGCCGACTGCCCGCTGGTCCTCGAACACGGCCTGCTCTACCTGCGCCGCTACCGCGAATACGAACGCCGCCTCGCGCTAGGTCTGCAACGCATCGCCGCCCAATCGCCCCCACCCCTCGACGCAGCCACGCTAGCGCCGCTGTTCGCGCAGTTGTTTCCCAGCGCACCCGACTCCTCCCAAGCCCCAGACCGCCAAGCCCAAGCAGCAGCCCTCGCCCTGCGCCGCACGCTGCTGCTGGTTACCGGCGGCCCCGGCACCGGCAAGACCACCACCATCGCGCGCCTGCTACTGTTGCGCATCGCCCAGGCACGTGCGGCTGGCACCCCAGCCCCGAGCATCGCCCTGGCCGCGCCCACCGGTCGCGCCGCCGAGCGCATGGCCGAAAGCCTGCGCCTCGCAGTTGCCCGCGCCATCGCCGACGGCATACAGCTCCCATCGACCCCAGACCCTTCCCCTCTCCCGCTTAGGGGAGAGAGGGCCCGCAGGGCCGATGAGAGCGAGCCACCCACTTGGGAATCTCTCCTCCCCACCGGCGCCAGCACCCTGCATCGCCTGCTCGGCGTCATCCCGGATTCCCCGCACTTCCGCCATAACGCCGAAAACCCGCTGCCCTTCGACCTGATCGTCGTCGACGAAGCCTCCATGGTCGACCTGCCGCTGATGTGCAAACTGGTAGAAGCAGTTGCCGACGGCACCCAACTGATCCTGCTGGGCGACGCCGACCAGCTGCCCTCGGTTGAAGCCGGCGACGTGCTCGCCGCCATCCTGCAGGCCGCCGGCCCCGGCGACGCCCTGCAGCCGCACGCCGCCGCCGCGCTGCAACCGCTGCTCGGCAGCGTGCCCAGTGACACCGCGCCCGCCGACACCTACACAGGCGGCTTGGCCGGCCACCGCGTGCACCTGCTGCGCGGCTACCGGCAAGCGGAAGACTTCGCACTCGCCCCACTGGCCGACGCCATTCGTGCCGGCGACGCCGACACCGCACTCGCCCTGCTACGCAGCGGCGAGCTGGCCGGCGTGCACTTCCACGAAGACGGCAACGACCCGCTCGCCCTCGGCCGCGACGCACTGCTCGCCCATTGGCGCGCGCTGGCCGACGCACACGACCCAGCCGCCGCACTGCGCGACGCGGGGCGCCTGCGCCTGCTCACCGCTGTACGTGCCGGCCCGCAAGGCGCCCGCGGCCTCAACGCCCGCATCGAACAGCTGCTGGCCGAAAACGGCTCCGGCGCCCGCCGCCTCGGCACCGCCTTGCCCTGGTTCCAGGGCCGCCTGCTGCTGATCACCGAAAACAGCTACCGCCACGGCCTGTTCAACGGCGACGTCGGCATCTGCCTGCGCAGCGAAGCAAGTCCAGCCTCAAATCGCAGCGACGACCTTACCGCCAGCCGCCACACCCTGGTCGCCTGGTTCGAAGGCGACGGCGATGGCCAGGTGCGCGGCTTCCATCCCGCCGCACTGCCCGCCCACGAAAGCGCCTTCGCCATGACCGTCCACAAGGCCCAAGGCAGCGAATTCGACGACGTCTGGCTACAACTGCCCACCCGCGACGCCCGCGTGCTCAGCCGCGAACTGCTTTATACCGGCATCACCCGCCCCCGCCGCGCGCTGCACTTGGCCGGCAGTGAAGCGGTCATCCGCGCCGCGCTGGCAAGGCATGCCGCACGCATCTCGGGCTTGGCGTGGCGGTTGGGTGCGGAGCAGCAGGCGGCGCCCGCCATGCAAGCAACAGCCCCACCCACCGCCATGCCCGTGCAGGGTTCGTTGTTTTGATAGAGGTCCTCACCTGCAATGAGTCACAGCAAGAGTCAGTTATCCAAGGTTTTCGGATGACTGCCGCCTACGGGAAGAGTCATGGAAAACAATCTCACCGCATCTGAAAAGTATCTGGTGGGGAGTGCGGCTTACGCCTCACGCACCGCTCCGAGACCGCGCTTGTTGTCGGCCGGGGAGGCAAGCGCACACTCGATCCACTTCGAGTGGATGGCAGATACGTCCCGAGATGCCGTCCCTGGACCAAGGGAAGACGTCTTCAGCTGTCATTTTGCGACACTCGATGAACTGTTTCTGGCGAGCTTGTGCTTCTACTTCGCGCAGCCTGTCTTGATCTCCGGCTGGATGGATTTTGGAGTTCGTCATGAGCCGCGTGGCCATCGATCTGAGCGCCCAGCAGCCAGAACTGACGACTCATCCATAACGGCTTGCGCTATATAACGTTATGCGTTATGGTCGACACATGATCAAGAGCATTGTCGACAAGGAAGCCGAAAAGATCTGGGTGGGTGAGCGCTCCCGCCGGTTGCCGGCCGACATCCAGTCGGTCGCGCGCCGCAAGTTGCGCATGCTCAACGCTGCCGCGCACCTCGACGATCTGCGCATTCCGCCTGCCAACCGGCTGGAAGCGTTGAAGGGCGAGCGGCGCGGGCAGTACAGCATCCGGATCAACGACCAGTTGCGCATCTGCTTCCGATGGATGGAGGGCGATGTCGCCGAGGTCGAAATTGTCGATTACCACTGAAGCACGAGGCATCAGTCCATGACAGTCCTACCCAACATCCACCCTGGTGAAATCCTGCTTGAGGAGTTCCTCGAGCCGATGGGCATCAGCCAGAACGCATTGGCGCGGGCCACCGGTGTGCCGCCGCGCCGTATCAACGAAATCGTGTTGGGCAAGCGCGGCATCACCGCCGACACCGCCGTGCGCCTGGCTGCAGCGCTGTGCACGACCGAGCGCTTCTGGCTAGGCCTGCAAGCCGATTACGAGCTGGAACAAGCGCACCGCGCGCTGGGCGACCTGCCATCGCGGATCAAGCGGCTGGCGGCTTGATAGGAAGGGTGTCTCACACGTCACGCTGATAACAGAGTCCGCCCGGTGACTTGCAAGGCCTGTCGATCGCAGAGCAGCGTGAGCGTGCACAGGCAGGAACACGCACGCTCAACGATTGATGTCATCCTAAAACCGCGAGGTCAGGCATCCACCTGACCTCGTCTGCCGTCTGGCAGGCCGGGCGGCTTACTTGCCCTTCTTTTCCTGCTTGGCCGCGCGCTTTTCTTTCAGCGTCTTGGCCGGCTCTTTCTTCTGGCTCTTCTTCTGGTCCATTCCCTTGCTCATGACACCCTCGTAGTTGCTGGATTGATCGGTCTGGCAGCGCCGTGACCCTGGCGTGCCTGCGCACTGTAAGGCTTGCGCGGGTTGGAATGGCAGGGGATAGCGAGGCTGGGCGACGGGCGGTGCGGCGGGCTCGGCGTTTCCCTGGGGGGGCCAGGCGCCTGCAGCCCATCGAAGCAAGCTGCCGGCAGACCCACAAAAGCCAAACGCCCGCGTGCGACTGTCAAGGCCGGCACGCGGGCGCTGGCGACAGCAGCGGCTTTACTTGGCCGGCACGCGCTGGTACTGCTCGCCGCCGGTGTTGAGGTGGCCGTTGGCCTCATCGATGGCGAAGTTCACCGTCTCGCCATCACTGGTGACCTGCAGCGCCCCGTCCTTGTAGACCGCCGGGTAGCTCTCGGTCTTGGGCGTGCGGCTGAAGAACTTCGGCGTGGTGCTGCGCACCATGAAGGTCTCGCCGTTGCGCTCGATGTCCATCGTCTCGTCCTGCGTCTGCACGTTGACCCAATGGCCCACGAACTTCTCGCCCTCTATCTTGGCGCAACCGGCCAACAGCATTGCCGCAGCCAGTGCGGTGCCCATCCACTTCATCATTGCGTGTTCTCCAGTTGAGTCTGGAGGCGAGGATGGCGGGTGGAGGATGTATGGGAGGTCAAGAGTCAGGAGCTACCTAGAGAAAAAGGCTTCGCCGTATTCTTACGGAATAAAACTAGCTTTCGCCGGCCTGATCACCTAATAAAACAAATCCGACCCAAATCAGTTATGAATTAGCGTATCTTAAGCGAATGGACCGAGGTGCTGAAGTTTGTATTAAGCAGGCCATCTTTTCTTAATAATCAATCTAAGAGTTTTGCAATTTTGCCAAGTAAGAGTCAAGTCAGGAAGGCGGGAAAGCGCATAGCTGAAGCTTTGGATGTTAATGATATTGACGCAAGTGACATTAATATTATTGACGATTGGGGGAAGTCTCATTTGACGCCCCTCACTTCTATTGCTATGTGGTTGCGAAAGCCATCTATAGATGCAACTGGATTAGCCCCTGCGCAGAGGCTGAAACGTCGAGAAACAGTGTTGGATAAGTTAATTCGTCGCACCTGAAAAACCCCAACCACCCAACGACCGCAAGGCCTTGATGTCTGCACCGGCGTGCCAGAACTACCGGTGTTCGCTACGCTGAAGGCTGGTTTCTTGCAATTTCCGCCCATGCGTACACGCCGTCCTGCTGCCGAAGACAGACCCGCCGACGAGTTGTTTCGTTCGCGGCTGGAGAACCAGATCGATCTGCGTCATCCGCTGGCGCGGCTGAGCCAACGGATGCCGTGGACGGCGTTGGAGCAAGCACTTTCATCGCGCTTGCCGGCCACCCAGGCCGGTGGCGGTCGGCCGGCATTGCCGGTGCGGCTGATTGCCGGTTTGCTCTACCTCAAACACGCCTACGACCTGTCCGATGAAGCGGTGTGCGAGCGTTGGCTGGAGAATCCGTACTGGCAGTTCTTCACTGGCGAGGTCGTGTTCCAGACGCGTTTGCCGTGCGATGCCAGCTCGCTGACGCGCTGGCGGCAGCGCCTGGGTGAGGCCGGGATGGAAGAGCTGCTGGCGCACACCATCAACGCCGCGCATGCGATGCAGGCGGTGGAGCCGGTGATCGGACATCTGAAAGAAGACTGCCGGCTGCGTCGCTGCAGGCTGAAAGGTGCCCAAGGCGATGCGCTGCACGTGCTCGGCTGCGCGGCCGGCTACAACCTGCGTTGGCTGCTGCGCTGGATCGCGTTTTTGCGTGTCTGGATGCGGGCGATGGGATGGTCATCCTTGAGTACCGCGCCGCTGTCACCGACGGCACTTGGCGCTTGAAAGGGATTTTTCAGGGACGACTATTTAGTGACTTGGCGCACGGCCTATTAGTAATTCTTGGCGCCTAATGCGGCCGCAACTGCCGTTCTAGCGGCTATTGCATATTAAATAATCATTTCCTTAAAAAGGATTTCTATGAAAATTTCAGAAACGTCTTGCGTAAAATTTAGCGTGGGAAGATTGGCTGCAGGGCTTGTTTTGATTGCTTCAATTGCAGTGGCCGGCTTTGCTACCGCTGCTGAGCGAAATCTTGGGGCTAGACCAGCGGGTGTCCCAGCCGACTACGTGATAACTCCGTTCGGTTATTTTTCGCCTTCCTGTGTTCAGCAGATTCACGATGGAGACCATATCACGCAGGATGGAGGAATTCAGCGTGTCACCGGTTGGTTAGAGCAGCGGAAGATCTGTAATCAGGACAACTTCACGCGTGATGGCGTGCGTGTGAAACCCGATGGGCGAACTCTGCAAGGAAACCTCGCAAGGTCGAGTGAGAGGAACTCGCTTGCGCAAAATCACAAAGTAAGTCCCCCAACCATTTCTCAAAGTTGGTTGGCTTTTGGAAGTTATATAACTTCCAGCCAAATTGGGCGAATTGTAGCAAGCTGGAAAGTTCCGCCAAATCCAAGGGTTCGTTCTAAGCAAACGATTTATTACTTCCCAGGCATGCAGGGAGAAACGATTCTTCAGCCTGTGTTGGGGTATCGAGCAGAATCTAATACTTGGGACCTCAGTAGCTGGAATTGTTGCGAAGATGGAACCGTGTGGACTAGTGATTATATCCCTGCGAAATCAGGTGATCAAATCGTTGGTGATACTTATTCAACCTGCGCACCTGGTGTTGCCTGCAATCGCTGGAATATTGATACGAAAAATATCACGTCTGGTCGAAGCGTCAGATTGACGAGCGTGCCTTACGGTGATCCAAGTTTGATCGTAGGAGGAGCTTTGGAAGTCTATGCTGTAAGTAGTTGCAACGAGTTGCCAGATGGCGGGATGCTGACGTTTAGTAATATCGCCGTCTATGATCAAAATATGGGTCGCGTCACTTCTCCACCTTGGGAGCAGCATGGGCCTGATCATTCGGGTCTTACTCCTCAGTGCAATTATGACGTGCACACAACCGATACTTCTGTAACCGTTTTATATTGATAGATGCTGTCGCCAGCGAGGAGCTCTGAGTAGCTCCTCGCTGGCTATGTTGTATAGCGTTACCCGGAAAGGTGGTGAATGATCGAATCAAATATGGCCCTGCGATCTTGAATTGCAAAGCCCACCAAGATGCGTTTTTCGTAAAGTCTTTTTGGACCACTTGGCCGAATTTGGTCCGTTAGGGAACCTCTGAACAACGCACTTCAAATGCGCGACACTACACACCTACGTTGAGGAGTCATCCATGCAACTGACGTTCGGTGACGCTGAAGGTTGGGGCAAGCGCAAGCAGACTTGCTGCGAGATCTTCCTGGCCGAGATGGAGCAGGTGGTTCCGTGGAGGCATTTGCTCGGACTGATCGCGCCGCACTATCCGGTGTCGGGGCGGCCTGGTCGACAGCCGTACGCACTGGCGACGATGTTGCGGATTCATTTGCTGCGGCAGTGGTATGCGTTGAGCGATCCGGCGATGGAAGAAGCGTTGCACCAGATCCGGACCTTGCGCCGTTTTGCCCGGCTCGGCGGTTTGGACAATGTTCCCGACGAGACCACGATTCTCAACTTTCGCCGCTTGCTGGAAACCCATGGCCTTGCAGCGCGGATGCTGGAGGCCGTCAACGCGGATCTGGTGCGCAAGGGTCAGAGCCTGCGGTCCGGCACGATCGTCGATGCAACCCTGATCGCTGCGCCCAGTTCGACCAAGAACACCGACCGCGCGCGCGACCCTGAAATGCATCAGACCAAGAAAGGCAATCAGTGGTATTTCGGGATGAAGGCACCCATCGGCGTGGATGAGTTTTCCGGGCTGGTGCACCACGTCCGTTGTACGGCTGCCAATGTGGCCGATGTCACGGTGACCCACGCATTGCTGCACGGCAAAGAAGACAGTGTGTTCGGCGACAGCGGCTACACCGGTGCGGACAAACGCGAAGAACTGCAGACCTGCAAGGCTGGTTTTTTCATTGCCGCCAAGCGTTCGACGATTCAAGCCATTGGCAACAAACGCGAGCGCCGCCAGGAAGAACGTTGGGAATACTTCAAAGCAAGTGTGCGTGCGAAGGTGGAGCATCCATTCCGCGTGATCAAACGCCAGTTTGGCTACACCAAGGTCCGCTATCGCGGCCTGGCCAAGAACACCGCGCATGTGCTGACCCTGTTCGCACTATCCAATCTGTGGATGGTGCGCCGGCAGTTGCTGCCGGCCAGGGGATAATGCTGTCTGGCGCCAGCCAACGCCGCAAGAAACCGTAGAAATCGTATCGTACGCATCAACTCTGTGCGCTATTGGCACGCAGCAGGCTCGAATTTTAGAGGTCTGGTGCGTTGTTCAGACCTTCCTTAGAGCGTGTTATGAACTTTGAAAGAGGGTGGCTGCATTTCCAAGCATCAGGATCGTGAAGACGACGAAGTGCAAACCGGCCAAGGTTTCCGGCAATCGCTCGTAGTCGCGTGCCAGCCGTCTGAAACGATTGGCCCATCCGAAGCTGCGCTCGACAACCCAACGGCGCGGCAGCAAGACAAAGCCTTTTTTCGCTTCTTGCAGCTTGATCACTTGCAACTCAATGCCTTCTTCCGTGGCCGCCTGCGCCGGTTCTTGACCGGTGTAGCCCTGATCAACAAAGGCGATCTTGACCGTTTCACCGGTCACGTGTTGTACCTCTTGTGCCAACGATCGGACTTGCGCGCGCTCCTGCTCATTAGCCGGCGTCACCTGGACAGCGAGCAGATGTCCAAGCGTATCGACGGCCATGTGTACCTTGCTGCCTTTCTTGCGTTTATAGCCATCGTATCCAGCACGCGGCCCGCTTTCGCAGGTGGACTGCAGCGTGCGAGCATCGAAAATGACCGCGCTCGGCTGGCCTTTTTTCCCTTGCGCCACACGCAAGAGTGAGCGCAGATCACTGACCATGGCCTCAAAGCAGCCCGCTTGCAGCCAGCGCTGTGTTTGCTGATACACCGCTTCCCAGGGCGGAAAATCGTTGGGAAGCAATCGCCATGGTGCGCCGGCGCGCGCGATCCACCGCAGTGCGTTGAACATCGCGCGTAGCTCATACTTGCGCTGCGGTGCCTGCACGTCCATCAGCGTCAAATAGGGAGCCGCAAAGGCCCATTCTTCGTCGGAAATATCGGTGGAATAAGGCTTACGAGGCTTCATCCGTATACGTTAGCGTGACAAGGGCAAAGTTCATAACACGCTCTAGATCTTTGTTTCCAGGTTTTTGATCTTGCAATCTTTGGTTCCGACCGATAAGTCTTCGCGCTACTAATGCCGGACTGAATATCTCAGATTCGATTGCTCCGGCTCGGCGCGTTGTGGCTATCGTGCCTGCGACGTCCCCCCGCCCTGAGTAGCGGCCGGGTTTAGAGTCCGGGCCTGATGATATCGGTGTTTGCCAGATGTTGGGCATAAGCGGCCGGCGTCATGCCGCCGATTGCTTTCTTGGGTCGGTCCTCGTTGTATTCGCGTCGCCAGTGTTCGATCTCGGTGCGTGCATGCAGCAACGTCGGGAACCAGTGTTCGTTGAGGCATTCGTCGCGTAGTCGGCCGTTGAACGATTCGACGTAGGCGTTCTGGTTCGGTTTGCCCGGCTGGATGAGCCGTAGCTGCACACCACGGGCGTGCGCCCAGGCGACCATCGCCATGCCGCAAAACTCCTTGCCGTTGTGCCCCGAGGGCAGGCTTCGCGCTCGGTGCGGATCACCTGCGGCAAACCGCGACTGTGTGCCAGTCGGTCCAGCACGCGCGCAACGCCGCGTCCCGAGATCGCGCGCTCCACGTCGATGGCGACCGCTTCGTGGGTTGCGTCGTCCACGATCACCAGACACTTGAGCACCCGACCTTCGGCAGTGCGGTCGAACACGAAGTCCATCGACCACACCTGGTTGGCCTGCGATGGCCGCAACAATGGTTGGCGCTCGCCCACCGGCACCTTCTTGCGCCTGCGGCGCCGGACCTGCAACTGCTGTTCGCGGTACAACCGCTCCACGCGCTTGTAGTTCACGACGCGTCCTTCCTGACGAAGTTTGAGATAGATCATCCCCACGCCATAGCGGCGATGGCGATGCGCCAGCGCAAGAATGCGCTCGCGTAGCTCAACGTTGCGGTCTTCGCACGGGCGATAGCGCAGCGCACTGGCGCTCATGCCGATCGCTGCCAAGGCGCGACGCTCGCTGGCACCGCACCCGATCCACTCGCGCACCAGCGCACGACGCGCCGGTGCGCTCACCACTTTTTTCGCAGCGCATCCTTGATCAGGTCGTTCTCGAACAGCTGCTCGGCCAGCAACTTCTTCAGCCGCGCGTTTTCGGCTTCGCGCAGGAAGCCAATGATCTGCTCTTCGGTAAAGCGCTTCTTCACGTCCAATCTCCTCGGGGTAGGGAATTGGACTCCAAACTGAGGCGCTACTCAAAATTGGGGGGACGTCGTATTGCATAAGCCGAGACTACTGAGAAGGCGTCAACTTTGTCTGTCGGAGTGAAAGTGCCTGACTCATCAACAAAAATAAGCATGCGCTGATTCCGGACTTTTGCATCTTTCAAGCGCATGCCTCGGCGCTAGAAGTAGAGATAACTACGGATAAGAAGTAATTGGAGTGCTCAGAGTGCTTGCACTTTGGAGAAGTACAAGCACCCAGGCAACTTCGAGGATATCCTGCTCCAAAAAGGGACGCAGCGGACTCTAGGCATCACCTGCAACCACTTTATGCCTCACCACTCACCGATACGGCCCAGGCCCACGCCATACCGGTTCGCCCTGCTGATAGACCTCCATCATATTGATGACCTCGCGGGCATCGCCGATGTCTTTCAGTTCAGGGGAGTCCGGCGGCAGCAGGCGGCATTTGCTGGAGCCGCGTTTGAGAGCGACTTCCAGTGGGCAGACCATGCGGTATTGGGTGCCGGGCAGGACGATGGCCACTTCCTTCATGCCCTGGTCGCGCCAGTTGCGTAGCTGGGTTTCGCTGCGCACTTCGTAATACACCTGGTAGCCGCCCACATCCATGCTGGGTTGGGCGTTGTTGCGGCCGCGGCGGCGGCCTTCGCTGATGGTGGGCGCATTGGATACGCCGTCTTCGGTGGCGTCGGCTTCTTCTTCGAGCATGCCCGGTGGGTGGCCGGTCCAGGTTTCGGCGCGGTGCTGGGGCGGCGATGACGGTTCTGCCGGCGGTTGCGGCGGGGTGGGGCGCTGCACGGGTTGCGTCTGGCGTTGCTCGACCAGTCCACCGCGCCGGGTGTTGCCCGCGGGCGGGATCGGATTTTTGGCGGTCTTGACCAGGGTGGACTGCACCGGCGAGGGGGTCGGCGGCGGCGGCTCCGGGGCGGGCTTTTGCAACGGCGGGATCGGCGTCGGCGAGTGCGTGGGTAGCTCGGGCCGGCCGGTGTCGCCGACGAAATCCACCTTGGTGCGGCCACCGCTGGCCGAGCCCTGCGGTGGGGTCATGGTGGGCGTGGAGGCCGACAGCACGATCAGCAGCATCAGCACATGCAGCAGAGCGCTGATCAGCGAGGCGATCCAGGGCTCGAAGCGTTCGATCGTCGGTTCGGTGGGCGGCAGCCAGCCCCGGGCATCCAGTCGGACGTGAAGCAGCTGCAGTGCGTCGTCGCGCACGCGGTAGACCAGCACGTACGGCGTCTGCTTGACCATCCACTCGCGCGTGCCGGCAACCCGGCCGGCGCGACCGCGACCGGGTTGCTCGGCTAGGGTCCGGGTGGCTTCCAGCACCTGCCGCGCCATCGCCGTGGCGGCAGTCGGGTTGAGCGCGTGGTAGTGATCCTGGGCGTGTGCAAACTGCGTGGCGGCCGGGACGGTCCAGTCACGCCGCAACATCAACGCCCCATTTGGCGAACAGTGCCGTCACCTGTGCCGGAGCGGCAAGGGCGCCCTGATCCGCTGCGGCAATGCCGTCCAGTACGGCGGCCTCAATCCTGGCGGTGTCCACCACGCGCACCACGTCCTGCCAGCTGGCCGTTTCGGGCAGCGTGTCGATCAGCGCGTGAGCTTCTTGCTTGATGGCGGACATGGCACTGCGGCGGCGGATCTGTGCCGCTCAGTTTACCGGTTCGCTGGGCGCATGCGTTCGTGGCTACCTGCCGGGAAGTGCGGCGGGTGCGGGAGTGTGGCGGCGTCAGGCGGCTTTCCTTGTGCGTGCGCCGGACACGCCGATTCCGAGTACCGGCCGCGCCCGCCTGGCGGTGAGCGCAGTCGTTTTGTTAGCCACTCTTATTCGGCTGACCTTGGCGTAGCCGCTGGTCGAAGGTCGGTGCCGCAGTGCGATGCGTAGCCAGAAAGTCCGGGTAGTTGCCCGGCTACACAGATCAACGCGTCTTACACAACTGCATGCGGCTAAAAAACCAATCCCACAATAAAACTAAACAAATCCCAAAGTTTGAAGTAACTCGCGCCACGCGTCGGCTGAGTTGTTCGCACAAGGCTCTAGCGTTTCGCCTTCGGCCACGAATTGACGGTGCAGTCCGTGAGACGTTGGAGTCAACAATAAATTCGTCGCAATAATTGGCGCCATGAAATACCTACACCAAAAATTACCCGGAAACCCCGGCCCGGAGCTGCGGTTCACGGCCGGCCGGATACTGGAATGGTGGCAAGCATCCTGGCGCCCGCATCAGGCAGCGCCTGACCTAGTAAATCATGGGGTTTCGAGCGGCGATCGAGGCCATCGAGGCAATGCGCAAGTGGCCAACCCGGTGTTATGCGCATTACCGATTTTTAGGCTGACGCGCAAACGCAGCAGCGTCTGCCGTGAGTTATTCGCAGGTGCCATGACGCGGTTTGCACGCAGACCAGGGAGCACTAGACTCGGTTAAGACTTCCGTCACGAGGAACTGCTCACAACTTTTGTCAATCCGCCAGGCATTGTAAGTGCTCTGGTCGCCGATCCGGATGAGGTACTACCTTGAAGTTGCCATTCATATCAAACTGTCATAAACAGCAGCCCAAACCTGTTGCCCAAGGCCCGAGCGACACGACTGTGGATGCGCACCGGCCGTCGATCAATCGGGGCCCCGATCCTGAGAGTCCGCTTGCGCGCAGGCCTCCTAACCGGAAAACATCCCAGAAACCCAGCTTCAAGCCAGAGAAATTTTTATTGCATAGCTTATGCTTTAATTCTGTGGCAAGCACACCACGGAAAAACAGTATCAAGTCTGATGGCAGGATGTCGCACAAAGCCACTCCCAACGTTAGGGATGGGAGGTCAGAGCAGCGGAATTCCGATGCCGGATCGGCGTCTCATAGGATGGCCCCTGCCCATTCAGTCTACCTGGCTAGTGAAATGCCTGCTGAAGCGCCGACTAGGCTGGCAACGCGTGGCCAAAGCTCGGTGAGCGGCGCGCAGGTGGCAAGAAAACGCAAATCACTTGAAGAGCTTTTCAAACAAACAAAAGAGATGCACGAAGCTGATGCACCACTGGCTACTTTCACTGATGCCATAGACAAGCCTGCTTCACATGTTCATATGCATGTCGAAGACGCCGGTGGCAGCGGCACACGCAGCGAAATCGAAGAGCTCGATGCGACGAAAGAAAATGCAATTGCGCCCAAACGACTTGCGACCATTGAAGAAGAGAGCGGTAAAGCAGAACAAGGCGACATCGGGAACCCCGGTGATGAGCTCTCGATACCCTGGGCGCGTGACGCCAACCCAAAAAACCTTTTCTGGCAGAATATCGATGAATCGCACAAGCAGGATATTTTCAATTTATTTTCCGACGAACAAGACCTGGACGGCATCGGAATATTTGATAAACTCACGCTCATGGATGATGTTGAAAATCCTGACGACAGTGACGCGCTCAGTCAAAAAACTGAAAATCGCAGCATTGCTAATAGCTCCGAAAAGGAAAAATTTTTAGAAAAAGTAAAACTCATGGAACATATGGAGAATCATTTGATTCAGAACTATCAGGTTAACGATATCCGCAAGCTTCGCAGGGAGCCGGAAACGCCTGAGTCGTTAGTAGCGCTCGTGTCTCGTTTTCAAGAGGTGTCGAAGTCTGCTGCACCAGATTCGGAGTTGTCTCAGGGCTTGCCGCCATCAGCTCCGCAAGTTCGGGATTATTTTCAGGACGCGTCAAGGCGGGCGTCGCCAAATCTGGAGTATTTCGAGTTCGCGCAAGGGCCAACATCGCCAACGTCAGATCGTTTTCTTGAGAACACGCAGGCGCAATACGAAGCGGCACTGGAGATTGAGATAAACAACAAGAGACGCTTGCAGCAAGCAGAGCGCCTTGAGAAGCCAGCGCCCAAGAGTTTCTTGAAATGGCTGCGCGGTAAGATCAACAGCGAATGACCGGTGAGCTGCGGCACGGGCGATGGGCCGACCCGTCAAGCCGTCGTTAGCGTTCGTCAAGTGGATGCCTGCGGCAGGAATAACGCTGCCGGAACGTGCGCGGTGAGCCAGCCGCCACTATCTGCCAGGAAAAACAGCATGCCGTTGCGGTGCATGCGCCCTGCGTCGACTTGCTACACCACCGGCTGGCCATAACGCTGCCGCGCTGATGCAGCGGTCTGCGTGTTCTCGGACAGATGCACATCGTGACGCTGGCCGGGGCGCATGACCCACCCTCAGAAAACTGGCTCATCGTAAAGGATGGGATTTCGCCAGCATGGGCCCTCGTAGCCACGGGGATTCAAGCGATGAAGTGGTCACAAAAAAAGCGCTAAGGTCTGCCCAGCTACGCGAGCGCTTTGGCATCAGCCTGCGCCGTGCGTTGCAAATGATGTTGATGTCGCAGCCCAGCGACGCGTACGCGGCGATCAAGCTGACATCGAAGGGGGGCGACCCCACCGTGCACCGGCATGGAAAACCCCTGAAGAATGAGCCGGAAATGACGGATCCCAAGCGAATTCCCTGGCATCGTGAAAGGTCGAAATCTCTACCTTCAACTTGCACGGTAATCGGCGATGGGTCAGGCAAAAAAGCCGAAACGCCGGTCAAGTGCATCGCCAGCGGCATGCTGGCTGCGACAAGCGACCTGTGTGCTGCCTCGATCGGCCGGCATGTACAGCTCCTGATGTCCTGCACCTAAGCCAAAAGCGGGCTGAAGAAGCTGCGCCAGGCCCGCGTACAACACAGCTCTATGCGCCGAAATGCTTACATGCGTCATACAAGCGCGCACCTATACTTCGGCCATGTCCCACCCGTGAGTTTCTGATTGCATGAGCGCACCCCCATCGTTTCCGATCGCCGCCGGTTCTGGCGCAGCTCCCGGTAGCCTTCGCCGCTCGGTGTCCAACACGCTCAAGGGATCGGCCGGCAATCTGATCGAGTGGTACGACGTCTACGTCTACTCGGTGTTTGCGGTCTACTTCGAATCGCAGTTTTTCGCCAAGGAAGACAAGAACGCCACGATGTTCGTGTGGGCGATCTTTGCGATGACCTTTTTGATGCGGCCGATCGGTGCGTGGTACTTCGGCCGCTTCGCCGACCGTTACGGTCGTCGTCTGGCATTGACGTTTTCGGTGTCGATGATGGCGCTGTGTTCGTTCGTCGTCGCGATCACGCCGACCGGGTCGACGATCGGTATCGCTGCGCCGATCATCCTGTTGCTGGCGCGCCTGCTGCAGGGCTTTGCGACTGGAGGCGAATACGGCACCAGTGCGACGTACATGTCCGAAGCGGCGATTCCGGGCCGCCGCGGGTTTTTGTCGTCGTTCCATTACGTCACGCTGGTTGGTGGGCATGTGTTGGCGCAGACCACGTTGCTGGTGATGCTGCATTTCTTCGAGGTGCCGCAGATTTCCGAATGGGGCTGGCGCGTGGCGTTCGGGCTGGGTGGAATCGGTGCGTTGGTGGTGTCTTGGCTGCGTCGGACCATGGATGAATCGCTGAGCTCGCAATCCATCGCCGACTCGCGTATCGGCAAGGCCAAGGCGTCCGGTTCGATGCGCGAGTTGTTCGTCAATCAGTGGCGTCCGCTGCTGTTGTGTTTCCTGATCACCGCTGGCGGCACGATCGCGTTCTATACCTACTCGGTGACGGGCCCGAAGATGATCCAGACCGCATTCGCAGGTGGCGACGTGATGGCAGGCACCATCATCAACCTGGTTGCGCTGACCGTGTTGATGCTGATGCAGCCGATCGGTGGCTGGTTCTCGGACATCGTGGGCCGCAAGACCTTACTGGTATTCTTCGGCGTTGGCGGCGTGCTCTACACCTGGTTCCTGGTGATGGAGCTGCCCAAGCAAACCGACTGGCTGACCGCCTTTGCGATCCTCACCGTGGGCTTTGTAATCCTGACCGGCTACACATCGATCAATGCGGTGGTTAAGGCGGAATTGTTCCCCACCCACGTGCGCGCACTGGGCGTTGGTTTGGGGTATGCACTGGCCAATTCGGCGTTCGGCGGTACTGCGCCGCTGTTGTATCAGGCCGCGTTGAAGACCGGTCACGTGAATGCGTTTGTGATCTATGCGACGGCGGTGATTGCGGTGTCGTTGGTGGTTTCCCTGTTCTTCCTGACCAACAAGGGCAGCAATTGGCTTGATGATGAAGCGGCGATGCATCAGCGCAAGCGGTGAGGGTGTAGTCACTGAACCCGCGCAAGCTGGCGCAACCGCCACTGGGGCGGCCGGCTTGTCCTCGGGTACCATGCCTGTCCTCTTTTGGGTGCACCTAAGCATGAGCCACGACCAGCCCGATTCCTCTGTTACCCAGGCCCAGGCCGAAGATGCCGTGCGCACCCTGCTGCGCTGGGCCGGCGAAGATCCGGCCCGCGAGGGTCTGCTGGACACCCCGCGTCGGGTGGCCGAAGCCTATGGCGACTGGTTCAGCGGTTATCGCGAGGAACCGCGCGCCTATCTGGAACGTACCTTCGAAGAAGTGGCCGCCTACGACGAACTGATCGTGCTGCGCGACATCTCCTACGAAAGCCACTGCGAGCACCACATGGCGCCGATCATCGGCAAGGTGCACGTGGGCTATCTGCCGCGCGGCAAAGTGGTCGGCATCAGCAAGCTGGCCCGCGTGGTGGAAAGCTATGCGCGCCGCTTCCAGGTGCAGGAAAAGATGACCGCGCAGATTGCCCAGTGCATACAGGAAGTGTTGCAACCGCGCGGCGTGGGCGTGGTGGTGGTGGGCGCGCACGAGTGCATGACCACCCGCGGCATCCACAAGCGCGGCGTCAGCATGGTGACCTCCAAGATGTTGGGCAGCTTCCGAGAAGACGCCCGCACCCGCGCCGAATTCCTGCAGTTCATCGAAGTGGGGGGCAAGCGTTGAGGCAGTCAGGGCGTTTTGGCGGCTGATGGATTGCCTCGGAAACCGCTCTAAGACCGTCGGTGGCAAGGAACCGCATGCAGATGCACTCGATGGACCAAGGCACTTCTTAGAACCTGTTCACGATCTTTCCTGATTGGTGCAGACTCTGCGGATGCGCCAAAAAACCTATCCGAGCGACATGAGCCGGGAGCATTTCGAACACATCCTCCCGATCCTGGAACAAGCGCGCAAGCGCACCAAGCCACGCCGAGTGGATATGTATGAGGTGTGGTGCGCAGTGTTGTACGTGCTGCGAACCGGTTGCCAATGGCGAGCGCTACCCAGCGACTTTCCGAAGTGGCGGACCGTGCACGCGTACTTTGCCAAGTGGAGCGAGTGCGACGATGAAGGAGTGAGCCTGCTGGAGCGGGCGCTCAAAAAATCAGGTTGGCGTGGCCCGCGAGAAACAGGAGCGCAACATCTTCAGCAGGTTCTTGATCGTGGACGCGCAGAGCGTCAAGAACACGGACACAGCCGGGCAAAAGGGATATGACGCGGGCAAAAAGGTGTCGGGCATCAAGCGGCATATCGCTGTTGATACCCAGGGGTTGCCCCATGCCATCGCGGTGACGACGGCGGAGGTGACCGACCGCAAAGGTGCGCTGCGGGCGCTGGAGCGCTGTCAGTCAAACTTGACGCATGTACAAAGCCTGCTGTGCGACAGTGGTTACACCGGAGTACCGTTTGCCGAAGGCGTGCGAGAGATTCTAGGCGAGCAGCTCACGGTGCAGATTGCCAAGCGCAGCGAACTGCACACCTTCAAGGTCATGCCCAAGCGCTGGATCGTCGAGCGCAGTTTTGCCTGGCTGGAGAAAAACCGAAGGCTGTGGAAGAACTGCGAGCGCAAACTCAACACCAGCTTGCAGTTCATCCATCTGGCCTTCTTGGCGCTTCTACTCAAAAGATCGTGAACAGGCTCTTATGGCCTGACCGGCAAGCCCGGCATGGCACAACCACCACGGCGTATCTCCCAATGCACGCGGCTAAGGTGTGCAGCCGTGCCGATGATGTCTAGCGTGCGCCAAGCGCGCGTCGAAGCGTTGGATGTGCCTGCGGTGATGCAGCGGCCGAGTAATGAGCCGGACGGCCGCGCACCGGCATGAAACAGCGTGCACGCATCGCCCGCTATCGCACGCTGCGTGAGCAGCCGCTGTGGAAACTGCTCGCGGCCGACCAGGCGCCGGAAGTGATCGGTCTGCTGCAGACGCTGTTGCTCGACAGCGAGCGACGCTTGCCGGCATCAGTGCTGCACGAGCGCCTGCAACGCATGCTCGACGAACTGAATGTCGATCAGCTTTTGCGCGAACTGCCGCGTACCGCACAGGTCTATATCGCGCATTGGTTGACCCAGGGCTGGCTGGAACGGCGTCTGCCAGAGGGCGCACAGCAAGAAGAATACGAACTGTCCACCCAGGCCATACAGGCGATTCGCTTTGCCGATGGCCTGGAGCACGCCCGTGGCGCCGCCACCGAAAGCCGCCTGGCGTTGGTGATGCAACAGTTGTCGCAACTGGCCGCGCTGACCGAGACCAACCCTGATGCCCGGTTGTCGGCGCTGCGCGACGAACGCGATCGTATCGATGCGGAAATCGCACGCGTGTCCTCCGGCAAGGCCGATTCGTTGGACGGCAAGCGGGCACTGGAGCGCGCGCGCCAAGTGATTGCGCTGGCCGACGAGCTGACCGAGGACTTCCGCCGCGTGCGCGATGATTTCGAGCAGCTCAATCGGCAATTTCGCGAGCGCATCATCGACGACGAGGGCGAACGCGGCGATGTGCTGACCAAGCTGTTTGAGGGTGTGGACGTGATCGGCGACAGCGAGGCCGGGCTTAGTTTTCAGGCCTTCTGGGCCTTGCTCAACGATGCCGAACAAAGTGCGCAGCTGGATGCGGCGCTGGAGACGGTGCTGGCGCGCGCCTTCGCGCGCAAGCTCCATCGCCGCGAGCGCAGCTTCCTGCGCGGGCTTACCGGCACCATGCTCGAACGCGGCGGCCAGGTGCACGATGTGCTGCAGCATTTCGCGCGCAGCCTGCGCGGCTTCGTGCAGAGCCGCGGTTATCTGGAACAGCGCCGGCTCAATCAGTTGCTCAAGCAGGCCCAGGCCGAAGCGCTTGGCCTGCGCGATCACTTGCGCGCACAGCACCTGATCGGGTGCGATCTCAGCCTGACCACCAGCCGGCTGCGCTCGTTGTCGCAATGGCGCATGCACGATCCGCGTCAGGTGCAGGTCGATGGCAGCATCCAGCGCAACGATGCGGCCACCATTTCGCTGGACAGCGTGGGCGATCTGGTCGCGCAGTCGGAGATCGATTTCCGCAGTTTGCGCCGCAACCTGTACGCGCTGTTGGGCGATAACGCGCAGCTGTCGATCGCCCAGGTGCTGGCGCAGCGGCAGGCCGAGCAGGGCCTGGGCAGCGTGATTGGCTATTTGTCGCTGGGCACGCGGCATGGCCAGGTCGACGCACACCAAAGCGAGACCGCGCAATGGTGCGGCAGCGACGGCCAATGGCGGCGCGCGCGTATCCCGTTAGTGTGGTTCAGCCAGGAGAAACGCAATGAATTGGCAGGCTGACAACGCCGCAGCAGACGCTCAGGCACAGGCCGACCATGCTGATGATCTTGCAGGCAGCGGTGCGGACACGGGCACCGGTCTGTTCCCTGGCGACAGCGGCCGGCTTGCGCCTGATGCCCGACGCGTGTTGTGCCAGCTGCTCAGCGGGCCCAGCGTGGACGTGCAGCGCCACAGCACGTTGTGGCCGGCGTTGCTGCGGCATGAAGCGGCCGTGCGCAGCAGCCTGGCCGACCTGTTCCTGGAGTTGGTGCTGGACCGCGAAGCCGGCGTCGCGTTCACCCGTCAGGCCGAGACCGGCGAGTTGGAAGCGCCGGTGCTGTTGCGTTCTTCGCCGCTGACCTTCATCGACTCGGTGCTGTTGCTGCATCTGCGCCAGCAACTGACCGAAGCCGATGCGCGCGGCGTGCGTGCGGTAGTCGAGGACGCAGCGCTGAGCGAAGCACTGGCGGTGTACGAGAAAAACCTGTCCACCGACCGCGCCGGGTTCATGCGGCGGGTCGGCAACGCCATCCAGAAAATGAAGGACAACCACGTGCTTACCCGCCTGCGCGGCGACGACAACCGCTATGAGCTCTCGCCGACGCTCGAGCTGCTGTTCTCCGCAGAGGCCGTATCCGCGCTGGCGCAGGTTTATCGCCAGTTGCGCGAGCAGCCCGGTAGCCTCGTCGAGGTGGGCGAGTCCTAGCATCGCCGTGCGATGACGCACATCTGCAAGTGCCGGCTATCGGGCACGGCGTCGGCGCTGGCAGCGGCTAAGAGTGGCTGACGAAACGACTGCGCTTACCGCCAGGCGGGCGCGGCCGGTGCTCGGAATCGGCATGTACCACTCCTACACTAGCGGTTGCTCCGCGCCGCCCGCACCCACCTGGCGACTGCTCGCTACGTTTTTTAGCCGCTCTAAGCCCGCGCCATGCAACGTCGATCGAGGTTTGCCGACGAACACCGCGCTGCTTCTCACGTGCGTGACACGGCCTAAACGGTCGCAATGAATTCTTCTTCCGTGCCTGCCAGCCTGTTTGCCGACGATCTGCCCGACCCGCGCCTGCAGCAGTTCCGCATGCGCCGCCTGCAGGTCCACAACTGGGGCACCTTCAGCGGCCTGAGCGACGTGCCGATTGCCGAAAAGGGCTTTCTGTTCGTCGGCCGGTCCGGCTCGGGCAAATCCACCTTGCTGGATGCAATGTCGGCGCTGCTGACCCCGCCCAGTCAGGTCGATTTCAACGCCGCCGCGCGCGAGGCCGAACGCAGTGGCCGCGATCGCAATCTGGTGTCGTATGCGCGTGGTGCCTGGGCCGACCAGCAGGACAGCGCATCAGGCGAAATCGCCACGCAGTATTTGCGCAAGGGCGCCACCTGGAGCGCATTGGTGCTGCAATACCGCAACGGTGAGGGGCGGGTGATCAGCTTGGTGCGGCTGTTCTGGATCGCCGGCAACGGCGCGGCCGCAGCCGACGTGCGCAAGCACTACATGGTGGTCGAACGCAGCTTCGATATCGCCAGCGAGCTGGCCGGCTTCGATCTGGATCTGCGCAAGCTCAAGGCGCGGCTGGGCGATGACATTGCACATTTCGAGAATTTTTCCGGCTACGCCGAGCGCTTCCGCCATCAGTTGGGCATCGCCAACGAGATGGCATTGCGGTTGTTGCACAAGACCCAGTCGGCAAAAAATCTCGGCGATCTCAATGTGTTCCTTCGCGGGTTCATGCTCGAAGAGCCCAAGACCTTCGACGCCGCCGAGCGGCTGGTGGGCGACTTTGCCGAGCTCGATGGCGCCCATCGGGCGGTGGTTACCGCGCGCCGGCAGGTCGAAACGCTGCTGCCAGCGCGCACGCATTACGACGACCTGCAGTTGGTGCGGCGTCAGCGTGGGCAGTTGCAAGAGCTGAAGCTCGGCATCGATGCGTACCGCGAGCAGCGCCGGCTCGCCTTGCTGGATGCGCGCCTGCACGAACTGGACGTGGACGATCAGGGGCTGGCCGGTGAGGAAGGCCAGCGCCGCGCCGCGTTGGACAATCACCAACAACGGCTGTCCGATCTGGAGGCGCAGCGTCGCAGCCAGGGTGGCGAGCGCATCGATGCGCTGGAACGCGAGCAGACACAGGTGCAGGGCGAACTTGCGCGCCGCGGCGACAAGCGCGCCAAGGCCGAACACGCCTGCGGCCAGCTCGACCAGACACTGGCCGACAATGCGCACGGTTTTGCCGAGCAGTCCGCACAGGCGCGCGCTGCACTCGAGGACGGCCAGCGGCTGGCCGCCGAGCTGGACGAAGCGATCGGCGAGCGCATCGCCGGCAAGCGCGACGACACGCAGCGCTTTGCGCAGGTGCGTGCCGAGATCGAGGCGTCCCTCCAATATCCCCTCGCCGATGCAGGCTTTGCGTGCGCGCCTGAGTGCCGAGACCGGTGTGCCCGAGGCCGCGCTGCCGTTCGTCGGCGAACTGATCCAGGTGCGCGCGGAAGACGCCAACTGGCGCGGCGCCATCGAGCGGCTGCTGCACGGTTTTGCGCAGTCGCTACTGGTGGACGAGCGGCATGCCGCCGAGGTCGCCGACTGGGTCAATCGCACCCATCTGGGCACGCGCTTGGTCTATTACCGCGTGCGTAACAACGAACAGGCGTTGACGGCGCGCGAACCCGGCAGCGCATCGCTGCTGCACAAGCTGGAGCTGCGCGATCATGCGTTGGTCGGCTGGTTGCGGCGCGAACTGGGCAAGCGCTTCGACTATGACTGCGTGGACTCGGCCACTGCGCTGCGTCACGCCGAGCGCGCCATCACCCGCGAAGGTCAGGTCAAGCACCCCGGCGAGCGTTACGAAAAGGATGACCGCCATGCGGTCGGCGACCGTCGGCGCTGGCTGCTGGGCTTCGACAACCGCGACAAGCTGGAACTGTTCGAACGCGAAGCCATCGCGCTGGCGCAACGCATCGCCGCCTGCGATGCCGACGTGGCCGACCTGCGCGCGCGCCGCGAACGCGATGGCGCCCGGCGCCTGGCCCAGCACACCCTGGCCAACCTGGGCTGGGAAGAGATCGACGTAGCCGCCCAGCTGCAGCGGTTGGACGATATCGCCAGCGCCTTGCGTCAGCTGCGTGAAGGCGATGCCAACCTGCGCGCGCTGGGGGAGGCGATCGACCGCACGCGTGGCGACCTGGAGCAGGCCAAGCGCACGTTCGAAGGCGTGCGCACAGAGCGGATCGCGCGCGGCGTCGAGCGCACGCGGCTGGAGGAGCAGCGTCTGCAGTGCGCCGATGCAGATGCACGTGTGGTCACGCCGCTGCAGCGGCAGGGGCTGGATGAGCGCCTCGGCAACCTGGGCGCGCTCAGTCTGGATAATCTCGAAGCGCATTTTCGCCAGATCGGCAATGCCATCATCGAGCAGACCAGCGCCAGCGACAGCGAGCACAACCGGCTCGAACAGCTGCTGCTCGGCTGCTTTCGCCGCTATAGCCAGCAATGGCCGGAAGACAGCGGCGACTTCACCGTCAGTCTGGCCGGCACCGAAGATTTTCTCGCCCGCCTGCAGCGCCTGGAACGCGATGGCTTGCCACAGCACGAGGCGCGCTTTTTCGACCTGTTGCAGAGTCAGAGCAAGAACAACCTGCTCGCGTTGCAGCGCTACACCGCCGAAGCGCGCAAGTCGATCGCCCAACGCCTGGACGAGGTCAACGCCAGCCTGGAACAGGTGCCGTTCAACCACGGCACGCTGCTGACCATCGAACTCAGCGATCGCCGTTTGCCGGAGGTGCTCGACTTCCATCAGCGTCTGCGCGATGTGCTCGGCCACCACCAGACCGAGCAGCGCGATGTGGCCGAACAGCAATTTGCCGTGCTACGCGAAGTGGTACGCAAGCTCGGCTCGGCCGAAGGCGAAGACAAGCGCTGGCGCGAGCTGGTGCTGGATGTGCGTCTGCATGTGGAGTTCGTCGGCGTCGAACTGGATACGGCCACCCGCCAGCAGGTGGAAATCTACCGCAGCGGCGCCGGCAAGTCCGGTGGTCAGCGACAGAAGCTGGCCACCACATGTCTGGCGGCGGCGCTGCGCTACCAGCTCGGCGGCAAAGACGGCGAACTGCCGCGCTATGCGGCCGTGGTCCTGGATGAAGCGTTCGACAAGGCCGACAACGAATTCACCGCATTGGCGATGAACATCTTCGAGAACTTCAGCTTCCAGATGGTGGTGGCCACGCCGTTGAAATCGGTGATGACGCTGGAGCCGTTCATTGGCGGCGCCTGCTTTGTGGAGATCAGCGGCCGTCACGACTCGGGTGTGTTGCTGATCGAATACGACGAACAGGCACGCCGGCTCAAGCTGCCCGAGCGCTCGCGCAGCGCGGTGCCTGCCCCTGCGGCGGCGACCGAGCCGTCTGCCGACGACGGCGTCGCACCGGTCACCCCATGACCGGTGCAGGCCGCGCGCAGTGCGCGTTTGCAGCGCTGGGCCTGGTGCGCAGTGCATGCGTGCCGGCAGCGGATGCCCTCACGCGTCGCAAGCGCGTCGCCGCAAACCCGCACTGATGGCTGCAGCCTCGCCCATGCTGCTGCTTGCCGCCGCGCTGCAGGTCTTGCGCGGGCAATGGCAGCGCGCACGCGGGCAGTGGCTGATCGGCGAGGGCACGCCGCAACCCATCTCGTTGCGGGTGCCGACCCAGACCCAAGCCATCGCAAGGTTCGATGCCTTTGGCCACTGGCTGCAGAGCTGGAACCGCACTGAACTGCCGGGCCGTGTGGACTATCGCGAGGTGGCTTGGCCGCAACTGGGGCCGCAACGTCTGCCGCAAGCCTGGGTGCTAGACGATGCGGCCCAGGCCGCTGCCGCGCTTGGCGAGGCCGAGCGCTGGCAGCGCGCCAGCCAACGTGGAGCGGCGCTGCATGCGCGCTGGCCGCAGGCGGCCGCCCTGGCGGCACGGCTACGTCGTCAATTCGATCTGCTGGCCGACTGGCCGGAGGCGGATTTTTCGCGGTTGGTGGCGGTGGTCGATTGGCTGCACCGGCATCGCGACAGTGGGTTATTCCTGCGCCAATTGCCCATTGCCGGCATCGACAGCAAATGGATCGAATCCCGCCGCGGGGTGGTCGCCGATTGGTTAGCCGGCCTGCGCGGCATCGCGGGGCCGCGCAGCTTCGCTAGCCTTTCGGGGCTGCGCGCCGCGCCGGATCGCGTGCGCTTGCGATTGCTCGATCCGGCGCTGCGTCAACACGTGGGTGGGTTGGAAGACATCACCGCACCGATCGCGCAAATCGCCGCGCTGCACCTGCCGGCGCGGCGCGTACTGATCGTGGAAAACCACGAGACCGGTCTGGCCTGCGAGGCGCTGCCGGGCACGGTCGTGCTGATGGCGCGTGGTTACGCCATCGAGTACGTGCGCAGCATCGACTGGCTACGCGCGTTGCCGCTGTATTACTGGGGCGACATCGACACCCATGGCTTGGCGATCCTGCACCGCCTGCGCACATATGCGCCACCGACCGTCGCGGTGTTGATGGACCAGGCCACTCTGGAGGCAACCCCGCGTTCCCTGTGGGGGCACGAATGCGAACAGCATCCGGAGCAGCGCCTGGATGCGCTCAACGACGAGGAGCAGTGCCTGTACGCGGGGCTGCGCAGCGGCCGGTTCGGCCCTTCTCCTCGCCTGGAGCAGGAGCGTATCGCTTGGGACTACGCCTGGCCGTGCATCCAGGCCGCCTTGGCCGATTGAGCGGTCGCCGCGCAGCTGCGCAGAGGCATGGCCGGGACTTAGAGTGGCTAACAAAAACTACCGCGCACTCGCCGTGCGAGCGCGGCCGGTGCTCGGAATCGGCATGTACCCCTCGTACGCTGCGGTTGCTCCGTCCACCTGGCGACTGCTCGCTACGTTTTGTGAGCCACTCTTAATTTCTGCAGGCGTGCGATCGATATTGAGCATGAATGTCTAGCGCGGCTAAATAAATCGCATTGCATGATTGGCTCACCCATCGAGCCACGCGGGTGTGCACGCGCTCAGCGCAGCAGATCCCATCCCATCTTGCCGATCAGCACGACCACCAGCACCAGGAACAACATACGGATCAGCGGTATGCCACCGCGCAGTGCCATCCGCGTCCCCGCGACTGCGCCGCCCACGTTGGCCACAGCCATCGGAATGCCTATTGCCAACATCACCTGGCCGCTGGGCAGGAAGAACGACAGCGCCGCGACGTTGGTGGCCAAGTTCACCACTTTGGCCGCGGCCGAAGCACGCAGAAAATCCAGCCCGAAAAAGCGGATGAACAAGAAGATCAGAAAACTGCCGGTGCCCGGACCGAAAAACCCGTCGTAGAACCCGATCGCCGCGCCCATCGCCAGCGCGGTAGCCAGTTCGCGTTGACCGATCGCGCGCGGGCGATGCAGCGCACCGAAATCCTTTTTGATCAGCGTGTAGATCAGCATCGCGATCAGCAGCGCCAAGATCAGTGGCCGCACCGCCTGCCTGGGCATGAGGCTGACCGCGGTCGCGCCCAAAAACGAAAACGCAAATGCCGCCACGGTCGCGTACAGCACCGGCCGCCATGGAAAGCTCACATTGCGCGCATACCGCCATGCCGAGGCGCCGGTGCCGAACATCGCGCTGAACTTGTTAGTGCCCAGAATCAGCGACGGCGCCTGCTGCGGCAAGGTCGCAAACAAACCCGGCAGCTGGATCAAGCCACCGCCGCCGACCGCCGCATCCACCAGCCCGGCGACAAACGCGATGCACAGCAGCCACGGCAATTCGGTGGGAATCAATTCCAGCAATGCCACGCTCCGCACGACGGGGCGACAGCATAGCGGCCGCACCGACATAGCGCGCGCGTAGAGCAGCGGCGGATGGAGAAGTGCCAAGCGTGCTTGGCATTGAAAATGCGCCTGTCTGCTCCGACCGAGTGACCCGTCGACGCTCGCTTCCTGCCTCGCCAATCTCCAATCCTATCCGGCACAATCGCCTCATGCCGGACCCTGCACCCACCGAACCCTGTCCCTGCGGTTGCTCCGGCGATTACGCCCAGTGCTGCGGCCAGTACCACGCCGGTGCCGCTGCGCCCGATGCCCAAACCCTGATGCGCGCGCGCTACAGCGCCTACGTGCGCCGCGATGTGGGCTACTTGCTCGCAAGCTGGCATCCATCCACGCGCCCGCCCGAACTGTCGCTGGACGAGGGCGGCCGCATCACCTGGCTCGGTCTGACCGTGCAGCGCGCCATCGTCACTGGCGCCGACACCAGCGAAGTCGTGTTCCTGGCCCGCTATCGCATCGGCGGTGGCAGCGCGGTACGCATGACCGAACACAGCCGCTTCGTGCGCGAAGATGGGCACTGGTACTATCTTGACGCGCGCTGAGCATCGTTCGGGCTCGAAACAGGATGGCGTCACGCCATGGTGCCGACCGACCGGCGGGCGTGGCTGGCGCGTGGTCCAGTCAGGCCCGGCGATCCCGACCGCCAGACCGCAGCCCGTGAAGCCGTACAGCCCGACCAACGGCAGCGCTGCATGCGGTTTGTCGACGCCACGTTCGCAGCCGATCACGGAAGCTTGTCGCGCTTGCGAACTTCGCCGCGGGGGCGGACACGGATCATGGCAACCCTCAATCTATGGGAATGGGTGCTCCTGGCGGTGGCCGTTTTTGCGATCGTGCTGCCGGCTTGCCTGGCCACCGCAATGATCTGGTTCGGCCCGCGCCACGACGCCCCGCGCCGCGCACGCATCCGCCGCGTCGCCGACGGCAGCCCCTCGACACCCACGTTGTCGCTGCTCACGGGCATCAGCGGCGACGGCAGCTAAGCGCGCCTGTCCGATGGCCAGCGACGCCAGCAGGTAGGCGGAGTCGGTGCTGCACACCTTCGCGCACGATCATGGATGCCAGCCTGCTGGCCGTTCGTCATGTACCGTTGGAATCGCTCGATCATGTGCGTCCGCTGCGCATCGGCCGGGCCACCCGCACGAGTTCGCCGCTTGGTCTCAGACGCTCCAATCAGGTGAGCCCACCCTCGGCGTGTCCGCCAAGCCGACGCGTTCGCCGCCCGACCAAGTGCAGCAGCCTACGGCGTCGCAGCGTCACCCTCACCTGCACGCCTCGCACCGGCCAGGTTGGCTATGCTCCCGGCTCGACTTGCCGCGACAGGAACGCTGCACTGCATGACCTCCCTCCACACGCCGGCCACCGCCCCATGACGCTGCCTCGGCGCGCATTGCCTTTCCTGATCGGAATGGCGCCGCTGGTCGCCTGCGCCGATCCGGCCTTCGACCGCTGCTTGGCCGGCCTGCAGATCCAGGCTGCCACCAAGGGTGTCGACGCCGCCAGCTTCGAGCGTTTTACCGCCGATCTGGCGCCCGATCCCAGCGTATTGCCGCTGCTGGATGCGCAGCCCGAGTTCACCACCCCGATCTGGGACTACCTCGCCAGTCTGGTCGACAGCCAGCGCGTGACCGAGGGCCAAGCAATGCTGGTTTACCCATCGTGACCTGCTCACCCTACTGTCCGAGCAGACCGGCGTCGACCCGGCCACCATCGTGGCGGTATGGGGCGTAGAGAGCGACTACGGCCGCGTCACCGGCAAGCGCCCGCTGCTGGTGTCGCTGGCTACGCTGTCGTGCGAAGGGCGCCGCCAACCCTTCTTTCGCGGCGAATTCCTCGCCTTGCTCAGCTTGCTGCAACAAGGCGACCTGTCCCCTGGCGGTCTGACCGGCTCCTGGGCCGGCGCGTTCGGGCAGACCCAGTTCATGCCCTCGACCTACGCCCGCATCGCGGTTGACGGCGACGGCGACGGCCGCCGCGATCTGGTCGCCAGCATTCCCGACGCGCTGGCCTCCACCGCCAACTATCTGGTCAAGGCCGGCTGGCAGCGCGCGCGCGCCTGGGGCATGGAAGTGCACCTGCCCGCCGGTTTCGATGCCAGCAAGGCCGGCCGCACCCGGCGCCAGCCGTTACAGGCATGGCAAAACGCCGGCCTGCTCGGCACCGATGGCAAAGCGCTGGCGCCGAGCGGTCTGCCTGCCGAGACCCCGGCTGCCTTGCTGCTGCCGGCCGGCGCAACCGGCCCGGCGTTCCTGGTATTGGGCAACTACGACGCGATCTACGCCTACAACGCAGCCGAAAGCTACGCGCTGTCGATCGCTTTGCTTGCCGACCGCCTGCGCGGTGGTGCCGGCCTGATCGGAGCCTGGCCGACCGACGACCCCGGTCTGGGCCGCTCAGAGCGACGCGAACTGCAGCAGTTGCTGCTCGCCCGCGGTCATCTGATCGGCGAGGCCGACGGCATGGTCGGCACCGCCACCCGGCGCGCTATCCAGGTCGAGCAGACCCGGCTGGGTCTGCAACCGGCCGATGGCCGCCCCGGCCAACGCATCCTCAGCGCCTTACGTGCCGCGCTACCGGTTACCGGTGCTGCCGCCGCCATCCGCGCGACCGCGTTCAAGCTGCCGGCCGCCTATCCCGCATTCGCTCAATCCCCCATCGTCCAGAAGGCACCCCCCATGTCCGACCTGACCGGCCTGCGCACAGGCGATTTCCACGGTTTCCCCTCGCTGTTGATCGACACCCCGTTCTCCACTGCGGCCATCAGCCTGTTCGGCGGGCAGTTGCTGTCGTTCGTGCCCAAGGGCGGGCAGGACGTCATGTGGCTTTCACCCAGCGCTCGGCAGCCGCCCACTCCGATCCGCGGCGGCACACCGGTGTGCTGGCCGTACTTCGGTCGCCAGAACCAGACCGGCGACGTACCCGCACACGGTTTCGTGCGCACCGTGTCGTGGCAGTTGACCGCCAGCCACCGCGAAGACGACGGCACCCTGGTGCTCACGCTGACCCCGCCCACCTTCGATGACCTGGCGCTACGCCTGCGCATGACGTTACGCATTGGCCGCACCCTGGAGCAGAGCCTGATCACCGAGAACACCAGCCAGGCCCCGGTGCGTTTCACCCAGGCACTGCACAACTATTTCCGCGTCGGCGACGCGCTCAAGGTCAGCGTGCAGGGCCTGGATGGTCTGGACTACATCGACAAATATGAAAACTACGCCAACGTGCACCATCAGCAAGGCGACTGGACCTTGCGCGACCCACGCGATCCTGGCCGTAGCGACCGCATCTATACCATCGCTGGTGGCCACTACACCCTCACCGACCCGGTACTCGGCCGCCGCATCGTCATCGCCACCAAAGGCAGCCGCGCGCTGGTGGCCTGGAATCCGGGAGAAGAAGCGGCCGCCAAGATGGCCGACGTCGGCGAGGGCTGGCGCGACTATGTCTGCCTGGAAGCAGCCAACGCCGGCCCGGACGTGATCGAACTGGCCCCCGGCGCCAGCCACACGCTGGCTCAGACCATCGGCGTCCAATAGCCACAAGAATCGCCTTTGGCTTGTACACCCGGACTTTCTTCCCTATCGGGACATTGGCCCCTACACGGGGTCGAAGGTGTCTCTCAGGTGCGGATGAGCAACTGTGTTTGGTGTCAAGCCCGGTGAAGGGTCGCGTCAAAGGGTTTTTGATCGCGCACCATGGCCACCGCGAATGCCTACATCGCCGATGTCACCCGCGCCGACAAACGGGCCGGTGTGTTCGGCATGCCCGGTGCCGCATTCGGCATTGGCTTTGTCGGCGGCCTGTTGATAGGCGGTTGGCTGGGTAGCATCGGGTTGCACTGGCCGTTCTGGTTTGCCGCGGGGCTGGCGCTGTTGAATGTGCTGTAGGGCTGGTTCGTGCTGCCCAAGCCGCTTCCCGTCCAACGTGGCACGTCGCTGCTGGACGGGTCGCATGCCAGCCCGCCAGGCGCTCAAATTGCTGCGCTGATATCCGCAGGTGTTCGACCTGGCCTCGGTGGTGTTTCTGGCCAACCTAGCGCACCACGTCTATCCCAGCATCACAACTGGGGCCCGCGCGAGGTGAGCTGGGTGCTGGCCGGCGTCGGCGTGTGCAGCATCATCGTCAATGCGGTGCCGGTCGGCTGGGTGGTGCGCTGGCTGGGCGGTCTCCGCACCGTCCGCGCAGGCCTTGATCACCTGCGAGGTCGGTGCAGAAGCGCAAGGCCGCATGCAGGGCGCGTTGACCAGCCTGGTCAATATGGCTGGCATCGCAGGTCCGGTGCTGTTCGCCAACACGTTCGCCTGGTTCATCGGCCGCAGCGCTCCGCTGCCTCTGCCCGGCGCGCCTTGGCTGCTGGCCGGGGTGTCGCTGGCCACAGGTTGGATCATTGCCTGGAAACGGGCAGGGCGGGCCGGCGTAAGTGCGCCCGCGGCACTGGGATGATTCCAAACTATTCATATTGCGCTCGCGCCCGCCTTATCTGATTTGCGCAGGCGCTCCTAGGCTGATGCCCCTCGTGCCGCGGCACCGCCTTGAACCCTTATGTTTTCTGACGCCTTGGCTGTGCCGTCATCGGCGGCGCTCGCGCTGCGCCACGCCACGCAGGACACTCATCGCTTGGTCGAAGCGGTCCCGCTGATGCAGGCGCTGGGGCAGGGGCGGGTCGAGCGCGCTGCCTACGCGCAGATCCTGCGTCGGCATCACGCATTGCTGGCCGGTCTCGAAAATCAACTAAGCGACTGGCTCAGCACCCTGGTCGCCAGCGGTTGGCACTATCGCCGCCGCGTGCCGGCCTTGCGCGAAGATCTGCGCACGCTCGGTCAGCAGCCAGACCCGCCGGTCGCCGCGCCCGTAGCCGATAACGACGCTGCACGCTGGGGCACGCTCTATGTCATCGAAGGCTCGCAACTGGGTGGAAGTGTCATCGCACGCAGCGTGCGCAAGCACCACCCCGCTCTGGCCGATGCATTGCGCTATTTCGAGATGGCCGACGACGACCCGGCGGGCGGGCGCCGCTTCCAGGCGGTGCTCGACCAACGCCTCGACACCCCTTCCGCGCGCACTGCCGCCATCAACGGGGCGCAGGCCATGTTTGCCCACTTCCATACCTGCCTTGCAGCGGAGCCGGGCCCGTGAACCAGCCCACCGAACTCATGGATATGGATGTCTGCGCGCGTGAGCCGATCCACACGCTGCTGGGCATACCTTGCTCGCAGGTGCTGGAACTGCCGGACGCGCATCCGTTCGCAGTCGCCGAACAAGCTCAGCACCTGCTGCATGCCGACGTGCGCTTTCCGCAGCGCAGCGCTTCCCACCGATCACCCCTGGGCCGCCGCCTGGCATCTGTATCCGGAGCAATGGCTGGTCGAAATCGAACCACGCGACGCGCGCTTGATGGACGTGTCCCTGCGCGAAGCGCTGCCGCTGTTGCGCTGCATCGAGCGCGACTCCGGCATCGAAGAAGCTGCAATTCGCGCGGCCAAGGGCCTGCGCAGCATGATTGGCTTCGATCGGGTGATGATTTGCCGCTTCGACGAAGAATGGAACGGCGACGTCATCGCCGAAGCCCGTCAACCCGAGCTGGAGGCCTATCTCGGCCTGCATTACCCGGCCAGTGACATTCCGGCGCAGGCGCGCGCGCTGTACCTGCGCAATCGCGTCCGCCAGATCGCCGATGTCAGTTATCGGCCGTCGCCGATCGAACCCACCTGGCATCCGCGCCTGGGCACCCCGGTGGACCTGAGCGACGTCAGTCTGCGCAGCGTCTCGCCGGTGCATCTGGAATATCTGGCCAACATGGGCGTCAGCGCCACACTGGTGTCTTCGATCGTCGTCAACGACGCGCTTTGGGGGCTGATTTCTACGGCCCGCAGTTCACCAGCCACGCCATGCGCGATACCACCGATGCGGTCACCCGCCCACTGGCCGGTCGCATCGGCGCGCTGCAGGCAGTCGCGCGCGCGCGGCTGGAATCGGTGCTGCTCACCATCCGCGAAAAGTTGATCACCGATTTCAACGACGCCGAGCACCTGACTGTGGACATGCTCGCCGCCATGGCAGCACCCCCGATGTCGCTGCGCTGCGGCGCATCCGTGACCATCTCGAATCCGCGCACCACGACGCCCTGCGCGAGGACGCCGTCGGCGCCATGCATGTGGACGCGATCGGCGAAATGTTCCCGGAGCTGGCCGATCTCGCGCCACTGGCCGCTGGCTTCATCTTCGTGCCGCTGATGCCGCAATCGCGCAGCGCCTTGCTGTGGACCCGCCGCGAGCAGGTGCTGCAGGTCAAATGGGCCGGCAACCCACAGTTGGCCAAACTGCAGGACATCCCCAACTCGCGCTTGTCGCCGCGCAAGAGTTTTGATCTTTGGCAGCAGACCGCACGTGGCCGCGCGCGCCGCTGGTCGCCACTGCATCTGGAATCGGCGCGCAGCCTGCGCGTGTTGATCGAGCTGATGGAGCGCAAGCGCTTCCAACAGGATTTCACCCTGCTTGAAGCCTCGCTGTCGCGGTTGCGCGACGGCGTGGCCATTATCGAACGCGGCGCAACTGCCGCCGCGCACCCGCTGATATTCGTCAACCCGGCGTTTGCCGAACTCAGCCAGGTCGAAGTCGCCGAC
This sequence comes from Xanthomonas fragariae, assembly GCF_900183975.1. Lineage (NCBI taxonomy): Bacteria > Pseudomonadati > Pseudomonadota > Gammaproteobacteria > Lysobacterales > Lysobacteraceae > Xanthomonas > Xanthomonas fragariae. The sequence goes on along the minus strand of NZ_LT853882.1, from coordinate 4,206,818 downwards.
CTGATCGGCTGCGACATCCTCACCTTGCTGGCCGACGACGCCGCTGCCTCCTAGAGCGTGTTATGAACTTTGAAAGAGGGTGGCTGCATTTCCAAGCATCAGGATCGTGAAGACGACGAAGTGCAAACCGGCCAAGGTTTCCGGCAATCGCTCGTAGTCGCGTGCCAGCCGTCTGAAACGATTGGCCCATCCGAAGCTGCGCTCGACAACCCAACGGCGCGGCAGCAAGACAAAGCCTTTTTTCGCTTCTTGCAGCTTGATCACGTGCAACTCAATGCCTTCTTCCGTGGCCGCCTGCGCCGGTTCTTGACCGGTGTAGCCCTGATCAACAAAGGCGATCTTGACCGTTTCACCGGTCACGTGTTGTACCTCTTGTGCCAACGATCGGACTTGCGCGCGCTCCTGCTCATTAGCCGGCGTCACCTGGACAGCGAGCAGATGTCCAAGCGTATCGACGGCCATGTGTACCTTGCTGCCTTTCTTGCGTTTATAGCCATCGTATCCAGCACGCGGCCCGCTTTCGCAGGTGGACTGCAGCGTGCGAGCATCGAAAATGACCGCGCTCGGCTGGCCTTTTTTCCCTTGCGCCACACGCAAGAGTGAGCGCAGATCACTGACCATGGCCTCAAAGCAGCCCGCTTGCAGCCAGCGCTGTGTTTGCTGATACACCGCTTCCCAGGGCGGAAAATCGTTGGGAAGCAATCGCCATGGTGCGCCGGCGCGCGCGATCCACCGCAGTGCGTTGAACATCGCGCGTAGCTCATACTTGCGCTGCGGTGCCTGCACGTCCATCAGCGTCAAATAGGGAGCCGCAAAGGCCCATTCTTCGTCGGAAATATCGGTGGAATAAGGCTTACGAGGCTTCATCCGTATACGTTAGCGTGACAAGGGCAAAGTTCATAACACGCTCTAGGTGGAATTGCTCAAAGACGCGCTGCGTTTCGGCCGTGCCGCCTACGTCACCTTGCCGCTGCGCGCGCAGGACGGCGCGCCGGCCTATCGCCAGTTCCACCTCGAACCGCTGCCCAGTCCCAGCGGTGTCACTGCGCACTGGCTGCTGCAGTTACGCGATCCAGAATAATAGAGTGGCTACCAACAGGGGGTGGGCCGTTGTCCGATAGGTGTGGGCTGCACGCACAACTGCTGTGGTCGCGTGGTAGTGCCGTCAAGCCAGAGCATCAGTCGCCTGACGGCTGCGACGTCATCTGGCGCTGTGCCAGCTGCATACACCTAGGCGGGGTGCCGCGCCTAACTCGGCATCCGCAACAGTAGCAAGGTGGTGGTCCCGGCCACCAACCTCCGCAGTCACCAGCTCGCATGGAAACGCGGCAGTGATCACCGCCAAGTTCAACGCATAGCCGCCGAATGACGCCAGCAGCGTATTAACCACGCCGATTCCAAGCGCCCATATCCACGACGCAATCAATGCCTGATCGGCGCCCAGATGCCGCGCCGCCTCGAACACGATCACCACACCACAGAGCTGGCAAACCCTGCCAGCACGGTGACGAAGCCTGCGGCAATCGCAGGCAGGGACAGATCGCGGAGCAGGCTGCGTGCATCCTGATCGCTCTATCTAACCCAAGCATTCTCGTCGATGCCACCCGCAACCGATACCGCAGCGGTTCTCTGACGTGTGGCCACAACGTCTTAGCCGGCCACGGCACCGCGATTAGCCGAAGTGCCCCTGATGTCATGTCATTGTCAAAAAGTGCTTGCACTTCTGCGCAGTCTCGATAAACTGCGCGACCTCGCTCAGGACGGCGGTGCTTCTCGAAGCATCGCACTAACGAACGGGCAAATCGGAGATATCACAAGATATTGACGAAATGCATGAAGTCTAGCTACACGGAGAGCCGTTTGAGCGGATGGAAGTGCAGCAGCGTCAACAGTCTCTTCACGAGGGGTTGACAAAGATACAAAGCCTGCTACTATGGCAGGCTGGGTTCGCAGAAAGCCTTCGGGCGGTAAACGAATCGGCGTCAAGCACCGCTGAATGAAGGTGTTGACAGCAAGAAAAAGACCGCTATAATGGGCGGCTAGCTTCGACGGAAACGACGAAGTTGGAGGGAACGGCGCTGAAGCCGCTTCCCACTGTTCTTTGACAGTGTGCGCAGGTAATTTGTGCGGACGCCTGCAGGAAGGATGATTGTCCATCTTGCAGACGTTTAATCAAGCAACATATTAATTGCTTTGCAAGCGATAAGTTGCCAGTGGTTGAGCTTCTGCAGCTAAAGTAATTTGCCTTCGGGCACGTAATTTTAAGTGAAGAGTTTGATCCTGGCTCAGAGTGAACGCTGGCGGCAGGCCTAACACATGCAAGTCGAACGGCAGCACGGTAAGAGCTTGCTCTTATGGGTGGCGAGTGGCGGACGGGTGAGGAATACATCGGAATCTACTCTTTCGTGGGGGATAACGTAGGGAAACTTACGCTAATACCGCATACGACCCACGGGTGAAAGCGGAGGACCTTCGGGCTTCGCGCGATTGAATGAGCCGATGTCGGATTAGCTAGTTGGCGGGGTAAAGGCCCACCAAGGCGACGATCCGTAGCTGGTCTGAGAGGATGATCAGCCACACTGGAACTGAGACACGGTCCAGACTCCTACGGGAGGCAGCAGTGGGGAATATTGGACAATGGGCGCAAGCCTGATCCAGCCATGCCGCGTGGGTGAAGAAGGCCTTCGGGTTGTAAAGCCCTTTTGTTGGGAAAGAAAAGCAGTCGGTTAATACCCGATTGTTCTGACGGTACCCAAAGAATAAGCACCGGCTAACTTCGTGCCAGCAGCCGCGGTAATACGAAGGGTGCAAGCGTTACTCGGAATTACTGGGCGTAAAGCGTGCGTAGGTGGTGGTTTAAGTCTGTTGTGAAAGCCCTGGGCTCAACCTGGGAATTGCAGTGGATACTGGGTCACTAGAGTGTGGTAGAGGGTAGCGGAATTCCCGGTGTAGCAGTGAAATGCGTAGAGATCGGGAGGAACATCCGTGGCGAAGGCGGCTACCTGGACCAACACTGACACTGAGGCACGAAAGCGTGGGGAGCAAACAGGATTAGATACCCTGGTAGTCCACGCCCTAAACGATGCGAACTGGATGTTGGGTGCAATTTGGCACGCAGTATCGAAGCTAACGCGTTAAGTTCGCCGCCTGGGGAGTACGGTCGCAAGACTGAAACTCAAAGGAATTGACGGGGGCCCGCACAAGCGGTGGAGTATGTGGTTTAATTCGATGCAACGCGAAGAACCTTACCTGGTCTTGACATCCACGGAACTTTCCAGAGATGGATTGGTGCCTTCGGGAACCGTGAGACAGGTGCTGCATGGCTGTCGTCAGCTCGTGTCGTGAGATGTTGGGTTAAGTCCCGCAACGAGCGCAACCCTTGTCCTTAGTTGCCAGCACGTAATGGTGGGAACTCTAAGGAGACCGCCGGTGACAAACCGGAGGAAGGTGGGGATGACGTCAAGTCATCATGGCCCTTACGACCAGGGCTACACACGTACTACAATGGTAGGGACAGAGGGCTGCAAACCCGCGAGGGCAAGCCAATCCCAGAAACCCTATCTCAGTCCGGATTGGAGTCTGCAACTCGACTCCATGAAGTCGGAATCGCTAGTAATCGCAGATCAGCATTGCTGCGGTGAATACGTTCCCGGGCCTTGTACACACCGCCCGTCACACCATGGGAGTTTGTTGCACCAGAAGCAGGTAGCTTAACCTTCGGGAGGGCGCTTGCCACGGTGTGGCCGATGACTGGGGTGAAGTCGTAACAAGGTAGCCGTATCGGAAGGTGCGGCTGGATCACCTCCTTTTGAGCATGACGTCATTCGTCCTGTCGGGCGTCCTCACAAATTACCTGCATTCAGAGATACATATCGGCACAGGTCGGTATGCGAAAGTCCCATAATGGGGCCTTAGCTCAGCTGGGAGAGCACCTGCTTTGCAAGCAGGGGGTCGTCGGTTCGATCCCGACAGGCTCCACCATATTGAGTGAAAAGACGTTGGGTCTGTAGCTCAGGTGGTTAGAGCGCACCCCTGATAAGGGTGAGGTCGGTGGTTCGAGTCCTCCCAGACCCACCACTCTGAATGTAGTGCACACTTAAGAATTTATACGAATCAGCGTTGAGGCTGATGCGTGTTCTTTTATAACTTGTGACGTAGCGAGCGTTTGAGATATCTATCTAAACGTGTCGTTGAGGCTAAGGCGGGGACTTAGAGTCCCTAAGTAATTGAGTGGTATGTTCGCGTTGGTGGCTTTGTACCCCACACAACACGGCATATAGCGCCGAGGCAACTTGGGGTTATATGGTCAAGCGAATAAGCGCACACGGTGGATGCCTAGGCGGTCAGAGGCGATGAAGGACGTGGTAGCCTGCGAAAAGTGTCGGGGAGCTGGCAACAAGCTTTGATCCGGCAATATCCGAATGGGGAAACCCACTGCTTCGGCAGTATCCTGCAGTGAATTCATAACTGCTGGAAGCGAACCCGGTGAACTGAAATATCTAAGTAACCGGAGGAAAAGAAATCAACCGAGATTCCCTAAGTAGTGACGAGCGAACGGGGAACAGCCCTTAAGCTGGAATGGTTTTAGAAAAACAATCTGGAAAGATTGGCCATAGAAGGTGATAGCCCTGTATTTGAAAGGGCCACTCCAGTGAAGACGAGTAGGGCGGGGCACGTGAAACCCTGTCTGAATATGGGGGGACCATCCTCCAAGGCTAAATACTCCTGACCGACCGATAGTGAACCAGTACCGTGAGGGAAAGGCGAAAAGAACCCCGGAGAGGGGAGTGAAATAGATCCTGAAACCGTGTGCGTACAAGCAGTAGGAGCTCGCAAGAGTGACTGCGTACCTTTTGTATAATGGGTCAGCGACTTACTGTTCGTGGCAAGCTTAACCGTATAGGGGAGGCGAAGGGAAACCGAGTCTGATAAGGGCGCATAGTCGCGGGCAGTAGACCCGAAACCGGGTGATCTAGTCATGGCCAGGGTGAAGGTGCCGTAACAGGTACTGGAGGCCCGAACCCACGTCTGTTGCAAAAGACGGGGATGAGCTGTGATTAGGAGTGAAAAGCTAATCGAACCCGGAGATAGCTGGTTCTCCTCGAAAGCTATTTAGGTAGCGCCTCGGACGAATACTACTGGGGGTAGAGCACTGTTATGGCTAGGGGGTCATCGCGACTTACCAAACCATTGCAAACTCCGAATACCAGTACGTACTATCCGGGAGACACACGGCGGGTGCTAACGTCCGTCGTGAAAAGGGAAACAACCCAGACCCACAGCTAAGGTCCCAAATTCATTGCTAAGTGGAAAACGATGTGGAAAGGCACAGACAGCCAGGAGGTTGGCTTAGAAGCAGCCACCCTTTAAAGAAAGCGTAATAGCTCACTGGTCGAGTCGGTCTGCGCGGAAGATTTAACGGGGCTAAGCAGTGAACCGAAGCTTGGGGTGCATAAAACTTGTTTTATGCGCGGTAGAGGAGCGTTCCGTAAGCCTGTGAAGGTAGATTGAGAAGTCTGCTGGAGGTATCGGAAGTGCGAATGCTGACATGAGTAACGATAATGCGGGTGAAAAGCCCGCACGCCGAAAGCCCAAGGTTTCCTTGCGCAACGTTAATCGACGCAGGGTTAGTCGGTCCCTAAGGCGAGGGCGAAAGCCGTAGTCGATGGGAAGCAGGTTAATATTCCTGCACCTCGCGTGAGTGCGATGGAGGGACGGAGAAGGTTAGGTGTACCGGGCGTTGGTTGTCCCGGGGAAAGGCGGTAGGTTTGAATCTTTGGCAAATCCGGGATTCTTTAAGACCGAGCACCGAGACGAGCCTTTATGGCAAAGTCACTGATACCACGCTTCCAGGAAAAGCTTCTAAGCTTCAGCTCACGAAGACCGTACCGTAAACCGACACAGGTGGGTAGGATGAGAATTCTCAGGCGCTTGAGAGAACTCGGGTGAAGGAACTAGGCAACATGGCACCGTAACTTCGGGAGAAGGTGCACCCTTTTTGGTGGCTCATGCGAGCTATAGCTGAAGAGGGTCGCAGAAACCAGGCCGCTGCGACTGTTTATCAAAAACACAGCACTCTGCAAACACGAAAGTGGACGTATAGGGTGTGACGCCTGCCCGGTGCTGGAAGGTTAATTGATGGGGTCAGCCGCAAGGCGAAGCTCTTGATCGAAGCCCCAGTAAACGGCGGCCGTAACTATAACGGTCCTAAGGTAGCGAAATTCCTTGTCGGGTAAGTTCCGACCTGCACGAATGGCGTAACGACAGCGGCGCTGTCTCCACCCGAGACTCAGTGAAATTGAAATCGCTGTGAAGATGCAGCGTTCCCGTGGCAAGACGGAAAGACCCCGTGAACCTTTACTATAGCTTTACACTGAACGTTGAGTTCGTCTGTGTAGGATAGGTGGGAGGCTATGAAACTGTGGCGCTAGCTGCAGTGGAGCCATCCTTGAAATACCACCCTGTCGTGCTTGACGTTCTAACCTAGATCCGTTATCCGGATCAGGGACCGTGTATGGTGGGTAGTTTGACTGGGGCGGTCTCCTCCTAAAGAGTAACGGAGGAGCACGAAGGTACGCTCAGCGCGGTCGGACATCGCGCACTGTGTGCAAAGGCATAAGCGTGCTTGACTGCAAGATCGACGGATCAAGCAGGTACGAAAGTAGGTCTTAGTGATCCGGTGGTTCTGTATGGAAGGGCCATCGCTCAACGGATAAAAGGTACTCCGGGGATAACAGGCTGATACCGCCCAAGAGTTCATATCGACGGCGGTGTTTGGCACCTCGATGTCGGCTCATCACATCCTGGGGCTGTAGTCGGTCCCAAGGGTATGGCTGTTCGCCATTTAAAGTGGTACGCGAGCTGGGTTCAGAACGTCGTGAGACAGTTCGGTCCCTATCTGCCATGGGCGTTGGAAGTTTGAGAGGGGCTGCTCCTAGTACGAGAGGACCGGAGTGGACGAACCTCTGGTGTTCCGGTTGTCACGCCAGTGGCATTGCCGGGTAGCTATGTTCGGAAGCGATAACCGCTGAAAGCATCTAAGCGGGAAGCGCGCCTCAAGATGAGACTTCCCGGGGCACAAGCCCCCTAAAGGAACCATGTAGACTACGTGGTTGATAGGTCAGGTGTGTAAGTACAGCAATGTATTGAGCTAACTGATACTAATGATCCGTGCGGCTTGACCATATAACCTCAAGTTGCCTTGGTCCCAACGAACGTTGGTAGATCATCAAATGCAAGCTACGTCACAAGTTAACTATGCGAGACGAGCGCCGTATGCGCTTCAACGCAGACGCTTGCACCTATGTGCGAACGCTTGCTGCGAAGCAAAAACTGGCGACTCTCCAAACGTCTCCCTGGTGAAATTAGCGCTGTGGAACCACCCGATCCCATCCCGAACTCGGAAGTGAAACGCAGCTGCGCCGATGGTAGTGTGGCTCAAGCCATGCGAGAGTAGGTCATCGCCAGGGGCTTTAACCGAAACCCTCTATCCGTAAGGATAGAGGGTTTCTTCTTGCCCGAAAGGTGATGTCGCGATCGATGGACCAGGCCCGACGTCCCCCCGCCCTGAGTAGCGGCCGGGTTTAGAGTCCGGGCCTGATGATATCGGTGTTTGCCAGATGTTGGGCATATCACCTGCGGCAAACCGCGACTGTGTGCCAGTCGGTCCAGCACGCGCGCAACGCCGCGTCCCGAGATCGCGCGCTCCACGTCGATGGCGACCGCTTCGTGGGTTGCGTCGTCCACGATCACCAGACACTTGAGCACCCGACCTTCGGCAGTGCGGTCGAACACGAAGTCCATCGACCACACCTGGTTGGCCTGCGATGGCCGCAACAATGGTTGGCGCTCGCCCACCGGCACCTTCTTGCGCCTGCGGCGTGCTGTTCGCGGTACAACCGCTCCACACGCTTGTAGTTCACGACGCGTCCTTCCTGTCGCAGTTTGAGATAGATCATCCCCACGCCATAGCGGCGATGGCGATGCGCCAGCGCAAGAATGCGCTCGCGTAGCTCAACGTTGCGGTCTTCGCGCGGGCGATAGCGCAGCGCACTGGCGCTCATGCCGATCGCCGCCAAGGCGCGACGCTCGCTGGCACCGCACCCGATCCACTCGCGCACCAGCGCACGACGCGCCGGTGCGCTCACCACTTTTTTCGCAGCGCATCCTTGATCAGGTCGTTCTCGAACAGCTGCTCGGCCAACAACTTCTTCAGCCGCGCGTTTTCGGACTCAAGGTCCTTGAGTCGCTTGGCATCGGGCACGCTCATCCCGCCGAACTTGCTGCGCCACAGGCAGTACGAGGCCTCACTGAAGCCATGGCGCCGGCACAGGTCTTTGATCGCCACGCCTGCTTCGGCCTTACGCAGGAAGCCAATGATCTGCTCTTCGGTAAAGCGCTTCTTCACGTCCAATCTCCTTGGGGTAGGGAATTGGACTCCAAACTGAGGCGCTACTCAAAATCGGGGGGACGTCGCTTGTACCGCGGATATTACTGGCGAGTAGCTCGTGCATGTCTAACTCGTGAGACAACAGCTCACCCCCGACGACTGCCCTCCATCCACTGCCAGCACCTGGCCGGTGATCCAGCGTACTTGCGACGATGCAAGGAACAACGCGGCATCGGCAATGTGCTGCACCTGCCCAAATCCGCCGAACGGAATGCTGTCGCGGATGCCTGCGTAGAGTTCGGGGTCTTCATCGCGGCGTCGTTCCCAGAGCCCATCAGGAAATTCGATCGAGCCCGGCGCAATCGCGTTGATGCGAATTCGCTCGCGTGCAAGTTCGGCGGCCAGCGTGGTGGTGTAGTAATTGAGCGCTGCCTTGGCGGTGGAATAGGCGATTGCGCGTGGGGTCGGGCGCTGCGCGTTGATCGAGCTGATGTTGAGGATCACCGCGGCATCGCTGTTGCGCAGATACGGCAGTGCAGCGCGATTGCAGCGCACCGCGGCCATCAGATCGACATCCAGGCCGGCCTGCCAGCTTGCGTCGTCGTTGCCGTGTCCGTAGCCGGAGGCGTTGTTGATCACCACATCCAAACCATCAAGCGCATGTGCGGCGGCCTGCACATAGGCTTCGATCTGCGCGGCATCGGCAAGATCGCAGGGAAATGTATGCACCGGCGCGCCATGCGCTGCCAACGCTTGCGTGGCCTGTGCCAAGCCATCGGCATTGCGTGCGCATAGCGACACATGCGCGCCGCTGCGCACGAACGCTTCAGCGATCGCCAAGCCGATGCCACGGCTGCCGCCGGCGATCAGAACACGTTGCAAACATGCTGCAGAAAGCGACATGTCGGGCGCTCGATTCAACAGCCCGCATTATCGAACAGCGAGTTCACGCTGGCGTCGATCATCGCACGGCGCCTACTGCGCACAGCTGCGTTGCGTGAAGTTGTGGAAGGCCGGCGGCAGCACTCTGCTGCGGTTGCGTACGCTGTCATGGTTCTGTAATGCGCTGCGCGCGTGGCCTGCAACGCAAGCCTCATCACTAACAGCGATCAGCTGATGCATTTAGAGTTGCTGGTCGCTAACCATTTGTTTACACACCTGCGGCACGCTGCGGGCACAACGTGCAGTTCAATTTAGCTGGAAATTGTACATGGAAACCCATATCACCATCATCGGGGCCGGCTTCTGCGGCACCGCGCTGGTCCGTGCGCTGGCGCAGATGGCAGGTGCACAGGTTCGCATCACCTTGGTCGGCGTAGCCGAGACCTTCGGCAGCGGCATTGCCTATGGGGCGGCGCGACCGGAGCATTTGCTCAACGTGCGTGCGAAGGACCTAGGCATCGATGTACAGGCGCCGGGTGCATTCGCGGACAGTCTGCATCTAGGCGATAGCGGGCGGCTGGAGTTTCTGCCGCGGCTGGCCTATGGCGATTATCTGCGCAGTGAGCTGGATGCCGCGGTAAGCGGGGCGCAGGCGTCGATTATGCGGTTGTCGCAGGAAGCGGTGGCGGTAGAGCGCGTGCGCAAAGGGTTTCGCGTGTTTCTCGCCAATGGCGATGGGTTCCATAGCGACCGCGTGGTGTTGGCAGTGGGCGCGTTGCAACCGCAGGCGCTGGCCGGCATCGGCCCGCGCTTGAGTGTGCATCCGCGTTACATCGGTTGGCCGTGGCACGGCGATGCCTTGGCGCGGTTGTCGCCGGGCGATGACGTGCTGATTGTCGGCACCGGGCTGACCATGGTGGACGTCGCATTGACCCTGCATGCGCGCGGTCATCGTGGTCGTTTGCTGGCAATTTCGCGACGCGGGCTGGTACCGCAAGCGCATCTGCGCCAGCCGGGTGCGGCACTTGAATTGCCGCCGCATCTGCAACGTGCGCTCAAGGATGCCGACCTGCGTAGTCTGCTGCGCGGGGTGCGTCAGCTGAGTGTCGTGGTCGACGATTGGCGGCGTGTGGTGGATGCGTTGCGCCCGCATCTGCAACCACTCTGGCAGCGGCTGGAGTTGCAGCAGCGTGCACGCTTCCTACGTCATCTGCGCCCGTATTGGGAAGTGGCGCGACATCGTGTGGCACCGCGCGCAGCGGAACAGCTCGCGCAATTACAGGAATCCGGGCAACTGCAGATCGTCGCAGCGCGGTTACTGCGTGCGCGTTGGGTGCCCGATGGCGTCGAAGCGGTACTGCGCCCGCGCGGCGCTGCCGACGCGCAGACCGGCCATTACAACGCGGTGATTCGCGCGACGGGTTTGGATACCGACATTGATCGCACCAGCGATCCGTTGATCGCCGGCATGCGCGAAGCGGGCTTGTTGTGTGCCGACTCACTGGGTCTTGGCGTGGACACCGATGCACAACTGCGCGTGCGCGATGGCACCGGGCAGATCGTACGGGGGCTGTATTGCGTAGGCCCGCTACTACGCGGGCGCTATTGGGAAATCACTGCCGTTCCCGAGTTGCGCGTGGCCACGCGGGCGCTGGCCGAACGGTTGTTGCCAGGTGAAACACCGGCGTTACAGCCGGAGGCTGAGCATGTGCCGAGCGAGGTCGACGCGCGTTTGTAGTTGTTTGTAACGTTACCCCTCTCCCACCGGGAGAGGGGCTTTATCCTTTTTCGCCGATGCATGTTGGTTCCGGCTGGCGTACGCCAGTTAATGCCTATTGCGTGCGTCTAGCGCTCGCGTGATGCGTCTCATATCCGTGTCGTCCGCAGTTACGCTCTTAGAGCGGCTAACAAAACAACTTGAATGCTGTCTCGCCGGCAAAATTGCAAACATGGCAAGTCGCAAGGAGATCCCCATTGCCCTGTGGAGGCGCATCGAGCCGCTGATTTCGCCAGTGAAGCGTTCGCCCAAAGGCGGACGGCCGCGTATCAGAGATCAGCAGGCCCTCAACGGCATCATCTATGTCCGGCGCACCGGTATCCCGCGGGAAGAACTGCCTCTGGCGCTAGGCGACGGCAGCGGCATGACCTGCTGGCGCCGGCTGCGTGATTGGCAAGCCAGCGGTGTCTGGCATCGTCCGCATCAGGTGTTGCTGGCAGAGCTAGGTCGCGCCGAGAAGCTGGATCTGAGCCGAGCAAGTAAGGCATACGACAACGCTCGCTGCCGCGACCGCCTCAGGCAACGCAGCAGCACTGCGCGGATCCCCCGCAAGCGGATCGAGCGCAACGACCGTTTGGGCCGTCATCGCTGGGTCGTCGAGCGCACACTTGCCTGGTTCGCAGGAGTGCACAAGCGGCGCATCCGCTTTGAACGCCGCATCGATCTCCACCTGGGGCTGCTCTCGCTTGCTTGCTCCACGGCTGCTTCCTGAGTTTTGTTAGCCGCTCTAAGACTTCGATCGCTCAATCATCAGCTTCCGCTCGCAGGCATAGCCGACATTCGGCACGCACGCAGCGCCTTCGCCAAACAGCGCAATCATGCAGCGTGATGCGTAGCGCAGTGCACCGATGCAGACAGGATCAGGTCATGTTGCTCGCCCTGCGACTCTCTAAAGTCGACGTCGCTTCATTCCCTTATCTGCCTGGAGTCCGCCATGCCCCGTCTTGCTCCCGCCGCTTTGGTTGCCACGCTCTTCTGCACGTGTGCGCTGCCCGCCTGGGCCAGCGCATCGCTTAATACCCGTGCTCAAGTGCTCGCCGCCCTTAAAGCCGGTGACGACGTCAGCCTGAGCACCGATCTCAGCCGCTGCACACCCGAACAAGGTACGCCACCAAGTCAGACCCGCGGCGGCCGTCATATCGATGCGTATCGCATTACTGAAGACGGCACCGCCGCGTTCTCTGGCTCGCACTTCACCGTGGCCAACGATGGCAAACCGATCCAGCAATTCATGCGTTACCAACTGGGTGCCGATGGCAGTGTGCGCTTTACCACCTACATGTACGACCTGCCGGGTCTGCAGCAACGTGGGCCAATGCTGGCGTATCAATGTGCGATCAATCAGGGCATTCGTTTCCACGCCGATTGAGCACGACTTCTAAGAGTCTGTTCACGATCTTTTGAGTAGAAGCGCCAAGAAGGCCAGATGGATGAACTGCAAGCTGGTGTTGAGTTTGCGCTCGCAGTTCTTCCACAGCCTTCGGTTTTTCTCCAGCCAGGCAAAACTGCGCTCGACGATCCAGCGCTTGGGCATGACCTTGAAGGTGTGCAGTTCGCTGCGCTTGGCAATCTGCACCGTGAGCTGCTCGCCTAGAATCTCTCGTACGCCTTCGGCAAACGGTACTCCGGTGTAACCACTGTCGCACAGCAGGCTTTGTACATGCGTCAAGTTTGACTGACAGCGCTCCAGCGCCCGCAGCGCACCTTTGCGGTCGGTCACCTCCGCCGTCGTCACCGCGATGGCATAGGGCACCCTGGGTATCAACAGCGATATGCCGCTTGATGCCCGACACCTTTTTGCCCGCGTCATATCCCTTTTGCCCGGCTGTGTCTGTGTTCTTGACGCTCTGCGCGTCCACGATCAAGAACCTGCTGAAGATGTTGCGCTCCTGTTTCTGGCGGGCCACGCCAACCTGATTTTTTGAGCGCCCGCTCCAGCAGGCTCACTCCTTCATCGTCGCACTCGCTCCACTTGGCAAAGTACGCGTGCACGGTCCGCCACTTCGGAAAGTCGCTGGGTAGCGCTCGCCATTGGCAACCGGTTCGCAGCACGTACAACACTGCGCACCACACCTCATACATATCCACTCGGCGTGGCTTGGTGCGCTTGCGCGCTTGTTCCAGGATCGGGAGGATGTGTTCGAAACGCTCCCGGCTCATGTCGCTCGGATAGGTTTTTTGGCGCATCCGCAGAGTCTGCACCAATCAGCAAAGATCGTGAACAGGTTCTAAAACCACTTTGCTAGCTGCCAAGCGGGCGCCCGCCGGTGCTCGGCGCGACATGTACCTCGCCTATGCTGCTGTCCTTCCGCGTCGTCCGTTCCTATCTGACAACTGCTCTACGTTTTGTTGGCCACTCTTACGAGTGGCTAACAAAACCGCTTGGTAGTCGAGCGCTTACAGGGATGGGCAAGTTGCGCATCCGCTTTGAACGCCGCAGCGATATCGATATCCACCTGGCGCCGCTTTCGCTTGCTTGCTCCATCATCGGTTTACGGCTGCTTACTTGGTTTTGTTAGCGGCTCTAGGGCACCGCCGATCAAGTTGTTGCATCAGCCAAACGATCTGGCCGGATGGCCCACTTAATCTAATCCCCGATGGGTGCTTTTTCGGCAATATCCGTTTCTTTCCGATTGCGGCCACGTTCGGTCTCATCCACTTCACCGCGCCCGCGTCTCCATTGGTTGGTGAATTCTCGCAAGGGGCGTGCTCGACAGCGTCGTCCCGTTCGGGACCCGCCCCCGGCCCAGGTTGATCCGGATAAATCGGCGCAATACCGTGCTGTCCAGCAGGGATCTCTCGCAGGCCTCGTCGGCCAGGTTGAACCAGTGCTGCACAAAGTACATCTGTAACATCCGCTCCAACCGCACCAGCGGCCGACCTTTGCCCGCCTTCGGGTTTTATGGCTCAATCACCGCACACAGCGCAGACCACGGCACGATTTGCTCCATCGTCGTCAGAAACATGTCAAGACGCGTCGGCCGACGATACTGTTCAAAACCAACACCTCCATCAGCTGCCATCGCCAACCTCTGCTGTTTCTTAGTTCTCCTCATGGCAAAGCACCGATATTCCAATCTTTGCAGCTACCGGAGACTTTTTTAGCGTTACCTTAAAGGTACTGGGTATGGCCGAGGATACTTCCTTCCGTTGCATCCTCGATCGCATTTCAGATATCAGGGTTGTGTTGGAGCCGATTGCGGACAAGTGGTCGATTATGATCATGACAGTGGTGTGCAATCGGGCGACAGCGCTGAGGCAGCTTGAGCGCGTTGGGCTCATCAGCAGGAAAGTGATTTTATCGTCATTGGTGGCCGTGCAATATCGACGAACCGCATTGGGCGATAAGTTGGAAGCTCCGCGTGTTGCGCTGCTTTATTAGTTCCAGGATCACGCCGATAAAGTGATCGTAGCCGACAAGCGATTTGAACAAACTCAGGGATTTGGTGAGACGTCGGCGGCGGCGATGGGCTGAGGTGCTGTGGAGTGGATTGATCTGTTTCAAGCGGAAATTGCAACGCGCATCGAATGCGCCGGATACAGCTGCGATAGCGGCGGTTGGTGCTTGGTGACATTGGGATAAATTGGCGCTGCACCGGCGATGGCAGCACCAAGCGCTTCCAAGCCGGGGTCGCCACGGATCTGTCGCCCGGCAGGCCCGCAACAGCCGACGATTCACCCACAACGGCCAAGTGGCCTCACACTAGGCGGCCAGTTCCCAACCGATGTCGCCATGCGCAAGACCTACCAGCTCAACCTCGAAGGCAAGAACCGCGATCGTCTGCTGGAGTCCAGCAAGAACGATATCCGCAAGTACATCCGCCGCGAGCGCCGCAAGGACTTGCCGGAAGGGGCGGATTATTGGGACTTCGACATGCGTTTGGGTGTGGACGAGGCCAGCGCTGCGCCGCTGCCGTCGGCCGAGCTGATCCGCTCGATCACCGCGCTCACCGCCGAAGGTGGCGACCAGTTCTTTGTGGAAATCCTGCGCAAGCCTGGCAAGCGCACACCGCGCGTAGATGCCAACGCCGACTTTGGCGGCGAGCTGGATTTCGAGCAGGACTGAGTAGTTGCCGCACAGACGTGGCGGTGTGTTGCAGCTG
The DNA here is from genome assembly GCF_900183975.1 of Xanthomonas fragariae. Taxonomy (NCBI): domain Bacteria; kingdom Pseudomonadati; phylum Pseudomonadota; class Gammaproteobacteria; order Lysobacterales; family Lysobacteraceae; genus Xanthomonas; species Xanthomonas fragariae. The sequence continues at coordinate 4,191,667 of NZ_LT853882.1, read as the reverse complement.
CGTTGCTAGGCGTCCAGACGCCGTTTGCGCGCCGTCTACATCCCTGACGACGCCTCATCACTCGGGATTGGCCGCCTGTGCAGCAGCTGCCGCGCGTCGTTTGTCCTTCTTGCTCGGCCGTTTGCCCTTGATGCCGCCGTTGTCATCCGGTGCGCGCACATCTGCACTCGGCGCCTTGCTGGCAGGCGCATCCGTTGCCGGTGTCGGCTCGAATCCGGCAACCACGCTGGTCGGCACGCGCAGGCGCTGGCGTTTTTCGATCAGACGCCATTGCGGCTGGCTCTCTGCGGTGACGAAGCTGATCGCGATGCCGCTGGCGCCGGCACGTGCGGTGCGGCCGATGCGGTGGGTGTAGTCCACGGTGGAGCGCGGCAGGTCGTAGTTGAGCACCGCCGGCAGCGCCTCGATGTCGATGCCGCGCCCGGCCAGATCGGTGGCCACCAGCACCTGCACCTCGTGCTGCTTGAAGGCCTGCAAGGTGCGCTCACGCCGGCCCTGGCTCAATTCGCCATGCAGCGGCTGTGCGTTGATGCCGGTCTTGGTCAGTTTTTCGGCGACCTTCTCGGCAGTGTGCCGGCTGGCGACGAACACCAGCACATGCGACCAGCCATGTTCCTGCAGCAGATGACGCAGCAGCTGCGTGCGTTGGCTGGCATCGACGGCGATGGCGCGTTGTTCGATCGCCGGTGCATCTTTCGACGTAGAGGCGATGGTGATGCGCAGCGGATCGCGCAAACGACGCTTGGCCAACGAGGCGATGCCGGGTGGAAACGTGGCCGAAAACAGCACGCTTTGGCGTTGCGCGGGCAGCAAGGCGAGGATGCGATCGAGCTCGGCGCCGAAGCCCAGCTCCAACAGGCGATCGGCTTCGTCCAGCACCAGCGTGGCGACCTCGCTCAAGCGCAGTGCGTTGTGATCGACTAGATCCAGCAGCCGGCCGGGCGTGGCCACCACGATCTCGGCACCACCGCGCAAGGCGAGCAGCTGCGGATTGATCGAACTGCCGCCGGTCACTGCGACGATCTTGAGCCGTCGCGGCAAGTGCGCCGCCAGTTGCCGCAGCGTGTCTTCGACCTGCGCGGCCAGTTCGCGCGTGGGCACCAGCACCAGCGCGCCGAGCACGCGCGGCGCGGTGTCGGGCGCCAGGCAGCGTTGCTGCAGCAGCGGCAGCGCATAGGCCAGCGTCTTGCCCGAGCCGGTCTGCGCCATCGCGATCAGATCGCGCCCCTGCAGCATCGGTGGAATCGCCTGTTCCTGGATGGCAGTGGGCGTATGCATACCGGTTTTGGCGAGCGCGGTCTCGAAGAGTGGATGCAGTTGGGGCGACAGCGAGAGATGGGCAAATGACATGTGGCCATTATCCGCGGATTGGTGGCGTCGCGCTGCTTTGTTGCGGTGAGCCGTGCGCACAGAGTTATTAAAGGTGCCCAAAACGATGCCCAAGAAAATCCCGCGAAAGCGGGATTTCTGGCCGTAGTGCTGACCGCGAACGCGCGCTTGGCGGCGCTTTACCGAAACGACATCCTCAGTTTGATTGGTGGTGTTGGTGCTACGAAAGCGGGGCGCCTTGTGGCGCTACCGCGAGCGCGCCTAGTTGGCCAATGCCAGATCGTCCAGCAGCGCGCGCAGGAAACGCGCGGCTTCGCCGCCGGTGGCGGCGCGGTGGTCGAAGGTCAGCGACAGCGGCATCACCTTGTGGGTTTCCACTCCACCCATCACCGGGGTGAGCTGATAGCGCGCGCGGCCGGCGGCGACGATGGCCACGCACGGCGGCACCACCACCGGGGTGGCGTAGCGGCCGGCGAACATGCCGAAGTTGGACAGCGAGATGGTGTAACCGCTGAGTTCGGATGCGGCGATGCTGCGGTTTTCCACCTGCTGGCGCAGCCGATTGACGCCTTCGCGGATGCCATGCGAATCCAGCATGTCGGCATTGCGTAGCGCCGGTACGAACAGGCCTTCTTCGGTATCCACCGCGATGCCGATATCCACCTGGGTGTGCAGGGTGCGGCTGAGTGCCTCGCCGTCGAACCAGGCATTGAGCGCGGGCACGGCCTGGCACGCGCGCACGATGCCGCGCACCAGCCGCACGGTGACGTCGTTGCCCGGTTGCCAGGCGTGGATGTCGGCATCGTCGTTGAGCGTGGTCGGCACGACCTTGCTGTGCGCATCGGCCATCACGCGCGCCATGTTGCGGCGCACACCTTTGAGCTGTTCGGGTTGGCCCTTGACGCTGGTGCCAGGCGGCTGGGTGCGCATGGGCTTGCCGCTGGCGGACAGCGCCGCGCGCTGTTGCGCATCGGGCGCTGCGTTGTTTGCCGGATGCGTGTTCGCCGTTGCGTGTTGCGAGGCGGCTGGCGCGCCATTGCTGTTGATCGGCGTTACCGACGCACTCGCACGCGCCGCAGACAGCGGCGCGCTGCCGGCAGCGGCAGCCTGCTTCACATCGGCCATCGTCACCGTGCCATCCGGGCCGCTGGCACGCACCTGGGTCAGATCCACGCGCAGTTTGCGCGCCAGCGCACGCACCGCCGGCATGGCGCGCACGCCGCCGACGGCGATTGCCTGTTCGCTCTGCACGGCGTTGGAGCTCTGCATCGCGCCGACCACGGTGCCTGCGTCGTCGCGCTTGCCATCGCTGCTGCTATCTGCATCTGCATCTGCGTCGGCAATCTCGCCACCGTTGTCGGAGGCGACTACGCGCGTGGTCGTGCCGGCGGCGCTATCGCCCGTGCTGGGCGTGTGTACTTGCGTCGGTGCGGGACCATGCGGATGGCCGGTGTCCTGGCCATTGGCGCGCTGGGGCTGCGAGGCATCCAGCGCGAACTGCGCCAACACCGCGCCGGTGACGATCACATCGCCGGCGGCACCGGCGAGCTTGACCAAGGTGCCGGAGAACGGCGAGGGCACCTCGACCACCGCCTTGGCGGTCTCCATCGACACCAGCGGGTCGTCCAGGCGCACGTTGTCGCCTTCCTTGACGAACCATTCGACGATGGTGGCATCGGGCAGGCCTTCGCCCAGGTCGGGCAGGTGGAAATTCTTGTTGTCGCTCATGGCAGATTCTCTTGCGCCGCAGGCAGCTGCGGCGTGGTGTCGTCGAGGAGTTCGAGGTCGGCGGCCGGCAGCCAGCCCTGCATACCATCGGCACGCTCGGACCACCACCAACCGCCATGTTCGTAATGCAGCAACACGTCCTGGCCCTGTTTGGCATCGAGTTCGCGTGCGTCATAGTCGCGCAGGGCTTCGGCTTTGCCATGGCCCAACGGGCGCAGCCATGCCACCGGCGCCCAGCCAGCATGGCCTGCGCCGGTGTTGACCCAGGCAAAGGCTGGCCACTCTTCATCGCGGACGCCAAGTGTCACTTCCTGACCGGCGCAAAAGCGGATTGGGTTGGAGTAGGCGGCGTCGTAATCGCGGAGCAGACGGGCGCGCATATCAGCCGGCGGCCACCGCGCGACGGGCGGCGGTGACGATGCGCTCCACGCTTGGCAGATATTTCATTTCCAGCCGGAACAGCGGGATATGCGTGTCGTAACCGGTGACGCGTTCGACCGGCGCAAGCAGGTCGTACATCGATTGCTCGGCCAGGCGCGCGGCGATTTCCGCACCGAAGCCTGCCGTGCGCGGTGCTTCCTGCACGATCACGCAGCGGCCGGTTTTTGCCACCGATTCGGCAATCGTGTCGAAGTCCAGCGGGCGCAGCGTGGCCACATCGATCACCTCGGCACTGATGCCTTCGCCGGTGAGTTTGTCGGCCGCTTCCAGCGCTTCCTTGACCTGCGCGCCCCAGGTGACCAGCGTGACGTCGGTGCCGTCGCGCAGCACGAAGCAGACATCCAGAGGCAGCGCTTCGCCATCATTGGCGACCACTTCCTTGTACTGGCGATAGATGCGCTTGGGCTCCATGTAGATCACCGGATCCGGGTCGCGGATCGCCGCCAGCAGCAGGCCATAGGCGCGCTGCGGCGAGGACGCAAACACAACGCGCAGGCCGGGCACATTGGTGAAGATGGCCTCGTTGGCTTCGCTGTGATGTTCCGGCGCGCGGATGCCGCCGCCCCACGGCACGCGCAGCACCATCGGGCAATGCAGGCGACCACGCGTGCGGTTGCGCAGGCGTGCGGCGTGGCAGATCAGATGATCGACCATGGGATACACGAAGCCATCGAACTGCGCTTCGGCCACCGGCTTCATGCCTTGCGCGGCCAGGCCCACGCTCAGGCCGGCGATGGTGGTTTCATCCAATGGCGTGTCCAGCACGCGGTCACCGCCGAAGCGCTGCTGCAGGCCGGCGGTGGCGCGGAACACGCCGCCGTTGACGCCGACATCCTCGCCCAGCACCAGCACCGCGGGGTCGTGTTCCAGCTCCCAGGCCAGCGCCTGGGTGATCGCTTCGATCAGGGTGATGGGCGAACTCATGGCGATCTCTCCCCCGCGTTGCCGCAGCGTTGTAGGGAGCACTGGCGTGCTGCGAAGCGGCGATGTGTACCTGGTTGAGCTCATCCATGACGGGCCTCCATGGCCATCACTTCGGCGCGCTGTGCCAACAGTTCGGCCGGCGGGTCGCCGTAGAGGTAATCGAACATTGCTTCGACCGGTTGCACCGGCGTGTTGAGATAGGCGTCGATCTCTTGGTCCACGCGCGCGCCGCACTCGGCTTTCCATGCGGCTTCTTGCGCGTCGTCCCACAGGCCTTGCGCGGTGAGATAGCGGCGCAGGCGCAGCAGCGGTTCGCGCGCCCAGCCTTGCTTGACTTCTTCTTGGCCGCGATAGCGCCGTGCGTCGTCGGCGGTGGTGTGGTCGGACAAGCGATAGGTCAGGAACTCGATCACCGTGCCGCCGTCGCCAGCCAATGCTCGTGCGCGTGCCTGTCGCATCGCCTCAAGCACCGCGATCAAATCGTTGCCGTCCACCTGTAGGCAATGCAGGCCGCCGGCCAGGCCCTTCTGTGCGAGCGTCTGAGCGCCGGTCTGCGCCGAGCGCGGCACCGAGATGGCCCAGCCGTTGTTGATCACGCACAGGATCAGCGGCAGCTTGTACGCACCGGCTGCATTGAGCGCAGCGTAGAAGTCGGTCTTGGAACTGCCACCATCGCCGCAGCAAGCCACCGCGACTTGCGGCTTGCCCTGCAATTTGAATGACAGCGCAGAACCGGCCGCGTGCAGGCACTGGGTGGAAATCGGCACGCAGATCGGGAAGTCGATCGCCGCATCGGCGTTGCGCGGGTAGTCGCTGCCGCGCTCGTCGCCGCCCCAGTACAGCAGCACGTCGCGCGGACGCACGCCACGTTCGAACATTGTGCCGTATTCGCGATAGCTGGGTGCCAATACATCGCCGCTGCGCATCGAGGCACCGATGCCGACATGCGTGGCTTCGTGGCCGATGCACGCGGCGTAGGTGCCCAGCTTGCCGGTGCGTTGCAAGGCGACCGATTTGCTGTCGAAGGTGCGCACGAACACCATGCGCTTGAACAGGGCGAGCAACTGCTGCGGGTTGGCGGCGTCTGCCGGCAGGTCGTCGCGGACCAACTGGCCATCCGCGCCCATGTAGTGCAGATATTCGATTTCGAACTGCGCGGCTACGCTCATTGCTGCGACACCTTCATCAAGAAGTTGCAAATGATATGAGTTGCGATGTTAAGGACTGCGATGCAAAAAGCCGTCCTGCACCGCAACACACAATGATGCTGGGTTGCACAAAAAAGGGCGCGCACCAGGGCGCGCCCTTTGTCGCAGTACAAAAATACGACGTGTTGCGCTGCGATCAGCTGGTCGGTGCCTCCACCGATTCAGAGCGACGATCAGCACCGCTAGTGTGTTGCCGGGAGCGGGCGTGGACGCGTTGTCTTCGGCGCAGCTGGCATTGCCCCCGTAGCCGACCAGATCGGCATTGCCGGTGGGGCAGGCGCCGCTCAGTGCGGCTGGCAACCGCCAGCGCACAGAAAAAGTAAGGCTGCACGACGCTGCAACACATGCACGAGATGAGAGTCCCCTGATCCTTGAGACGTGAAACGCTCCCCTGGTCCGGCTACGTCCCTGGCCGGCAGCGCTGGTCGATTCTGCATAAATTTGCAGACTTTGGTTAACGGTGCGGTAACTCCGGCGCAGCGGCTGCAACTGCGTGGCTGGAAGTGCCGCGTTTTTCAGCGTTGACGTACCGGTCGCGTACGCTGGCAAATGTCCTGGAGAAAAGTGGGCGCTGCAGCGGCGGCGCGATGCAGGCGCACGCATCAGTCTGCTGCGCGCGAACACTTCCGACTTCGAAGGTTGATGCCTCGCCCCAATTTCTGCATCTATGTTGAAACCTCGGTCCTCAACCGCTGCCCAATTCCCAATCCCGCAGCAGCGGCAGCCGGCTGAAGCCGGGCCGCTGCTGCGCTACCCTGGCCGACCCCATCGTCAGCGCTACGCTATGCCCGTCGACAAGAACCTGCGTGATCTGGAACCCGGCATCCACACCGATCTGGAGGGGCGGCTGACCTACGGCGGCTATCTGCGGCTGGATCGATTGCTGTCCGCGCAGCAGCCGCTATCGGAGCCGGCGCACCACGACGAGATGCTGTTCATCATCCAGCACCAGACCGCCGAGCTATGGCTGAAACTGCTGGCACACGAGCTGCGCGCGGCGGTGGTGCATCTGCAGAACGATCAGGTCTGGCAGTGCCGCAAGGTGCTGGCGCGCAGCAAGCAGGTGCTGCGCCAGCTGACCGAACAGTGGTCGGTGCTGGAGACGCTCACGCCGAGCGAGTACATGGGCTTTCGCGATGTGCTTGGGCCTTCGTCGGGCTTTCAGTCGCTGCAATACCGCTACATCGAGTTCCTGCTCGGCAACAAGAATCCGCAGATGCTGCAGGTGTTCGGCTACGACCCGCAGGGCCAGGCGCGGCTACGCGAAGTGCTGGAAGCGCCCAGCCTGTACGAGGAATTTTTACGTTATCTGGCGCGCTTCGGGCATGCGATCCCGCAGCAGTATCAAGCACGTGACTGGACCTGCGCGCACGTGGCCGACGATGCGCTGCGGCCGGTGTTCGAGCGCATCTACGAAAACACTGATCGCTACTGGCGCGAGTACGCGCTATGCGAGGACCTGGTCGATGTGGAAACCCAGTTCCAGCTATGGCGCTTCCGCCATATGCGCACGGTGATGCGGGTAATCGGCTTCAAGCGCGGCACCGGTGGGTCGAGTGGCGTGGGCTTTTTGCAGCAGGCGTTGGCGCTGACGTTCTTCCCGGAATTGTTCGATGTGCGTACGTCGGTGGGCTTAGAGAGTCGTGAGCCGGTTGGCAACAGTGGCGAGGCTGTGGGGGGCAGAGACGGAGAGAAAGCCAACGTTGGTAAAGCTTGAGGCTGGAAAAGCGCAAGCCGGTGAAGCCAAGGCAGCCAAGACCCAGCCAAAATCCCCAGCATCCAACCGGCCGCCATCACGTTTCCAAGTCCCGCGAATTTGACGCGAGGTGACGTCTAAGTGATCCTCGCGCGTCGCCCAGGGCTCGCCCTGGTACACCCAGCCATCACTGAATACGCAAGGGGCACCTCATGAGTGTTGACGCTACTGCGCCGACTTCCGCTTCCACTCCGCCGCAGCCGTCTGCGCCTCCCGGGTTCCCCACACTGCTCGGCCACCCCCGGCCGCTGTGGATGCTGTTCATGACCGAATTCTGGGAGCGCTTTGCGTTCTACGGCATTCGTTGGGTGCTGACGCTTTATATCGTGGCCGAGTTCCACCAGGGCTCTGGGGCTGGTGAAGCACCGGCCAATCGACTCTACGGCGCTTATCTGGCACTGGTGTATGCCTCGGCGCTGTTCGGCGGCTTCGTCGCCGATCGACTTATCGGCTACCAGCGCTCGCTGCTGATCGGTGCGGTCGTCATGTCGATTGGCCTATTCCTGATCGCGGTACCGAACGATCAGGTGTTCAAACTCGGCCTGGCGACAATCATCGCCGGTAACGGCCTGTTCAAGCCGAACGTTTCGACCATGGTCGGTAAATTGTATCCGCTGAATGATCCGCGGCGGGACTCCGGATTCACGATCTTCTACATGGGTATCAACGCCGGTGGCTTCTTCGCGCCGATCCTGACCGGCCTGCTTGCCGACAAGCTGTTCGGTACAGAGTCGATGCCGGCTTACAAGTACGTGTTCATCGCTTCGGGCGTGGGCATGTTGATCAGTCTTGTCTGGTTTTTGTTGGGACGTCGCCAGCTCGGGCAGGTCGGCTTGCCACCGGCCGGTGGAGAAGGCATGGGCCGAACCCTGGCGGTGCTGGTGGGCACACTTATTGCCATTCCGGTCGCCTATGGTCTGCTGCTGATCGACGCCAGCATCCTCGGTTGGATCCTGACCATTTTGTTCCTTGCCCTGTGCGGACTGATCCTGGTCGAAGGCATTGGCGAGGGTAAAGTACACCGCGACCGCGCCATCGCCATGTTGATCGTCTTTGTGTTCAACGTGATGTTCTTCATGTTTTTTGAGCAAGCGGGCAGTTCGTTCAATTTCCTCGCGCAGAACATCGTAGAACGCGACCTGGGCGGCTGGATGTTCCCGGTGGGTTGGTTCCAATCGGTCAACACGCTGGCAATCTTGGTACTTGGCCCGGTGTTTGTCTGGCTGTGGGTCGCGCTGAAATCGGCCAATCCGTCGATCCCGCGCAAGTTCGGCTTAGGGCTGATCTTCAACGGCCTGGCCTTTGCACTGCTGATGTACGCGCTGTCCGAACTGGTTGACGATGTCGGCAAGATTCCTTTCTGGACCTTGTTCATGGTCTATGTCATCCAAACCGTCGGCGAGCTTTGCTTGTCGCCGATCGGCTTGTCGATGACGACAAAGCTGGCGCCGGCCAAGATGGTTGGCCTAGCGATGGGCGGCTGGTTTCTGTCGACCGCGATCGGCAACAATCTGTCGGGCATCTTCGCTTCCGCGGTCAGTGGCGAAACCGGTATGACCGTGGCCTCTGCACTGAAGGGCTACACTTTTGGCTTCTGGTCGTTGATCGCTGCGGGTGTGCTGCTTCTGCTGATTGCCCCGTTGGTCAACAAACTGATGCATGGCGTGAAGTGAGGAGAACAGCAATGCAGATCAAACCCATTGTCTGTGGCCTGCTGCTGGCGGGTCTGGTGAGCGCCTGCGGGCAGACCGCCAGCCCACAGGAGACGCCACGGCCGTTGGACACCTCGATGCAGAAGCCGCCGAGCGCCGATCCCAGCCAACCGGTGTCCTCGGGCAATACGCCGACCGCAGCCGATATCGCGGCGGCCGCGGCGCTTAACGCGCAGTACGATCCCTCGCGCGATCCCGCCGCCGATCTGGAAACCGCCAAGGTCGAGGCCAAGCGTGGTGGCAAGCGCATCGTGCTCAACGTCGGCAACGCGGCCTGCGAGCCGTGCAAGGCGCTGGATGAACTGATGGGCGGCGATGCGCAGTTGCGTAGCTTCCGCGATGCGCACTTCGTGGTGGTCAAGATCAATCGCGATGCCGCCAACCAAAACGCCGCGTTCCTGTCGCAGTTCGCTCAGCTCAACGACTACCCGTCGCTGCTGGTGCTGGACAACGATGGCAAGCTGCTGACCACCCAGGCCGGCCCGGAACTGCGTAAAGGCGAGGGCTTCGATCGCAAGAAGTTGTTCGACTTCCTCAAGCAGTGGGCGCCACCGCAGGCGTGAGTCTTCGCTGCAGCGTAATGCAAAAACCCCGCCTTTCGGCGTAATGCTGTTCACTTAAGCGGAGCAGCCGTTGGATCTACCGGATAGCGGGTCTTCGAGATCTTCACCGTCCTTGGCCGCGTAGGCCTCGGCCGGTGATAGAGGAACAGGCTCGCGATGCCTGAGCGAAGCTGGGATAGGCGTCTTCCTGTGGCGGAAGCCGGATTGGCTGCGGCCATCACGATGAGTTGCACTGCGATGTACTGGCAGACCGGTTTGAATCGGATGTCCGAAGGCGTTCTGCCAAACGCCACAGCTGCCTGGCTGGCTTCACGCCGAATGCTGTTAAGCCAGCAGCAACCCCCAGACTTGCTGGTACACCAAGTCGATCTTTTTGCTACGCAACGTTGTCGCGTTGTGCTGCATCGAGCTTTTGATGTCGCGCAAACCCAGTTCGATTTCCTATCGCTCCTGGTAAAGCGTTGCGACAGACTTGGCGCTGTAAGTGGTGGCAGGCAACAAGGTCAGTACCGCCTTTCTCTTCCCCTGATGCAGATAGCTCACTTCACGCACGTCCCAGTGCGTGGGAAGCGCTGGATTGGGTTTTCTGGCCTGTGGCGAGACACGCATGCGCAGTAATCGATCATCAGTGCCATAACGCATGATTTGCTCAGCCACCAAGCCCTTGCGTGCTGGTGTCAGCCAGTGGCGTGGAGTGGCGAGCGACAGCAACAAATCAGCGCTCCAGAACCCTTTGTCGAACGCCGCTGCGCGCCAACAGATCTTCTGAGGCCAGCGATTGTGCGCAGATGTTCAAACGACGTGCGACCTCGTGCACCGGTTCGTCACGGAACAACGCTATGCCCAGGACAAGCCACAACACCTGATCACTGGGAAGGCGCCGACGTCGGATACTGGCCTGAGAAGACAGTTCCAGCGCGCTGGCTACCCACTCCACCGGAATATCATGCGTAAAGGTGCTTTAGTCCTTACCGGCCATGCGCGGCAGCCCATCCTTGGCCAAGCGATCGATCAGCTTTTCCAGAATCTGCTGCTCTTCTGCGCTGAACACCGACATCAGCCGCTGCTCCATCTCGTTGACCAGCGGGGCGACGGTCTCGTAGACCTGGCGCCCGGCCTGCGACAGCGCCAGCATCGAGCGACGGCGGTCATCGCCGTGGGTTTCGCGCCGGATGAAGCCACGCTCCAGCAGACGCGCCACGGCGCGGCTCACTGCCACTTTATCCATCGCCGTGCGGTCGGAGACCTCACTGGCCGAAGAACCCGGATACAGCGCCAGGATGGTGATCACCCGCCACTCGGGAATGGCCATGCCATAACGATCGCCGTAGACCTTGGCAATATTGCTGCTGATGCGGTTGGATAGCACGCTGAGGCGATACGGCAGGAACTGCTCGAGGTTGAGCAGCACAGGATGTTGCGGCGGACTGGGGGTGTCGAGATCGCTCATGTTGCATTGTGTCTTGATTTTAATTTCATTTGCAACTACAAACTGAAGGTGGCCTGTGCATTCTCGCGGGTCTTCTGCTAATCCGCATAGCCCTGCGGACTGCCCAGCGTGGAGAAACGACGATGAGTAAACAACCCAACACGAGCGTCACCCGCCCAGATCCGGGCATGCAGGTCACCACTTTCGACAATCCGATGGGGATCGACGGGTTCGAATTCGTCGAATTCGCCGCACCGGCCGACGAGGTAGCGCCACTGCACGACTACTTCCGCAAGATGGGCTTCAGCGCAGTGCTGCGTCACCGCAGCCGGGCCATCACCGTCTATCGCCAGGGCGGGGTCAACTTCCTGCTCAACGAAGACCGCGATGCGTTCGCTGCCGACTTCGCCGCCGCGCACGGCCCCTGTGCCTGCGGTTTTGCAATCCGCTTCCGCACCCCGGCCGACACCGTGCTGCAGACGGTGCTGGGCAACGGCGGCGAGGCGGTGCAGGACAAGGCCGATACGCGCGCAGTGCCTGCACCGGTGGTCAAGGGCATCGGCGATTGCATGCTGTATCTGGTGGACCGCTACGGCGATGCGGGCAGCATCTACGACGCCGACTTCGAGCCCATTCCGGGCGCCGATCAGCACCCGGCCGGTTTCGGACTCACTTTCATCGACCACCTGACCCACAATCTGTACGTCGGCAACATGCAGCGCTGGTCGGACTACTACGAGCGCCTGTTCAACTTCCGCGAGATCCGCTACTTCGACATCAAGGGCGCCAAGACCGGGCTGGTGTCCAAGGCGATGACGGCGCCGGACGGCATCGTACGCATCCCGCTCAACGAGTCATCCGACCCCAAGAGCCAGATCAACGAGTACCTGGACGCGTACCACGGCGAAGGCATCCAGCACATCGCCTGCTTCACCGACGATATCTACACAAGCGTGGAAAAGATGCGCGAGGCCGGCGTGACCTTCCTCGATACACCGGACGCGTATTTCGACGTGGTGGATCTGCGAATCCCCGATCACGGCGAAGATGTCGAACGCCTGCGTCGCAACAAGATCCTGATCGACGCCGACCTCGACACCAAGCAGCGCAAGCTGCTGCAGATATTCACCCAGAACTGCATCGGCCCGATCTTCTTCGAGATCATCCAGCGTAAGGGCAATGAAGGATTTGGCGAAGGCAATTTCCAAGCGCTGTTCGAGAGCATCGAACGCGATCAGATGAGGCGTGGGGTGCTTTAGTTTCGTGAGACTGGTGATTGGTGCCAGTAACTGCGTCGACGCGTCTGTGCGCAGTGCATCTTGTTGTGATACCGAACGCTGCGGCCCATAAATTCAGATGTAGCGACGGTACGATCAACCCGAGCAAGGGGCGCGTGGCGCGCCAAGCAACATGTTCTTTCTGACAACACAGAGCAACCAGAACCTACGCGCTTAAAGCCACTCTCCCGGTGGGAGAGGGGCCTGATCCATCAGGCTCCAGCTTCCTTCTTTGGCTAGGAGGATGGCTTGACCTATCCAACCCCCAACTTTCTACGGTCGGAGAGGGACGGGCTAAATCCGGACGCGTCCACATGCAAAATAACCATCGTTACATGACCGGTTTCGGCAACGAGTTCGCCACCGAGGCGGTGGCCGACACCTTGCCGGTCGGGCAGAACTCGCCGCAGCGTGTGGCGCATGGGCTGTATGCCGAACAGTTGTCCGGCACGGCGTTCACCGCGCCGCGCGGTGAGAACCGGCGCAGCTGGCTATACCGCATTCGCCCCGCAGCTGTGCATGGCGCGTTTTCGCTGATCACGCAGTCGCAGTTCCACAACGACTTCGGCACCGCCCCGGTGCCGCCGGATCAGCTGCGCTGGAGCCCGTTGCCGCTACCGTCCACGCCTGTCGATTTCGTCGATGGTCTCTACACCATGGCCGGCAATGGCGGGCCCGAGGCGATGTCTGGTGTCGCGGTGCATCTGTATGCGGCTAACGCTTCGATGCACGATCGCTTCTTCTACGATGCCGATGGCGAGTTGCTGTTGGTGCCACAACTCGGCCGGCTGCGCGTGCATACCGAATTGGGCGTGCTGGAGCTGGAACCGCAGCAGATCGCGGTGATTCCGCGCGGTGTGCGCTTCCGCGTCGAGCTGCTGGATGACACCGCGCGCGGTTATGTCTGCGAAAATTTCGGCGGCCTGCTGCGCTTGCCCGACCTGGGGGCGATCGGCTCGAACGGGTTGGCCAACGCGCGCGATTTTCAGACACCGCACGCTGCCTTCGAACAGCGCGAAGGCGCATTCGAACTGGTGGCCAAGTTTCAAGGCCATCTCTGGCGCGCAGACATCGGCCACTCGCCGCTGGATGTTGTCGCCTGGCATGGCAATGACGCGCCGTACCGCTACGACCTGCGCCGCTTCAACACCGTCGGATCGATCAGTTTCGATCACCCGGATCCGAGCATCTTCACTGTGCTGACCTCGCCAAGCGACACGCACGGCACCGCGAATATGGACTTTGCGATCTTCCCGCCGCGCTGGCTGGTGGCGCAGCACACCTTCCGCCCACCGTGGTTCCATCGCAACGTGGCCAGCGAGTTCATGGGCCTGGTGCACGGCGTCTACGATGCCAAGGCCGAAGGCTTCGCGCCCGGCGGTGCCTCGCTGCACAACTGCATGAGCGGGCACGGCCCGGATGCGGCCACCTTCGACAAGGCCTCGCAGGCCGATCTGTCGCGCCCGGACGTGATGACTGACACCATGGCCTTCATGTTCGAAACGCGCGCAGTGCTGCGACCCACCCAACAGGCACTGCAAGCAGCGCATCGGCAAGCCGACTATCAGCAATGCTGGCGCGGATTGCGTGCGGCGTTCGCGCCACCGGCCACGCGGTAACGCCGTTTTGCATGTGCGCCGCGCAACGCGGCACGCTGACCAACTGAGCCGCGCTGGGATTCCTAGAGGCTCCAACTCTTGAGAGGATGGAGTGATGAACAAGCCAGCCAAGTACTCGCCAGAAGTGCGGGAACGATCGGTTCGGATGGTGCTGGAGCATCAGAATGAGCACGGTTCGCAGTGGGCAGCGATCGCTTCGATTGCCGGGAAAATCGGTTGCACGGCCGCGACGTTGCGGGTGTGTCTGCGTCGAGCCGAGCGTGATCAGAGGGGCAGCGTCCGGGCCCGACGACGGACGAGCGCGCACGGATGAAGGCGCTGGAACGCGAACTACGGGAGTTGAGGCAGGCTAACAAAATCCTGCGCAAGGCGTCGGCGTATTTCGCTCAGGCAGAGCTCGACCGCCGCTTCAAGCCATGACCGGTTTCGTTGCCGAGCATCACCACGCGTACGGAGTCGAGCCGATCTGCCGGGTTCTGGAGATCGCTCCGGGAAGCTGCTCCCGGCGCACGCGCGGATCGTTGGTGGCGGGCTCGGGCGCTGGAAGTGGAGGTTCGGCGGGCTTGGGAGGAGAACCGACAGGTCTACGGCGCGCGAAAAAGGCGAACTGATCCATCACTCCGACAGGGGGGGCAGTACCTGGCCGCCCCTGAAAAGCCCCCTTCAAGCACTAATCGTCAGCGGTGATCGGTAATCGGTGCTCAAGAATGGCCATCCCATCGCCCGGATCCAGGCCCGCAAAAAACGCGGTCCAGCGCATCGGCCAACACAGGTTGTAGCCGCCGGCGCAGCCGAGCACGTGCAGCGCATCGCCTTGGGCGCTTTTGCGCCTGCAACGACGCAACCGGCAGTCGAGATGTCCGATCGCCGGTTCCACTGCCTGACGCCGTTTGATCCAGCGCCATTGCCGTCGCGTCAGGGTCTTGGCCTCTTCCGGCGCATGCAATGCGTCGAGTTGTCGTTTGTCTTTGGGACGTTGCGCAAGCACCTGTTGTGCGCGTTGCAACCGCACAGCGATGCGCTCGCGCACGCCGGTGTCTACCTGATCGAGTTTGCGTGCAAGGTCGCGTACGACCCGTCCCAGCACTGTGCGTTCAAGCGCACCGGCAGTGCTCGGCCCCGCCAGCGGCCCCAGTGGCCAGCAAGCGCGGCAAAAGCGCCTATTCCAACGCGGCCCACGGCATCTGTTGGCTCAATTGCGCCAACGGATGACGCAGATCGATCTGGTTCTCCAGCCGCGAACGGAACAACTCGTCGGCGCAGATGCGTGCAGCAGCAGGACGGCGTGTACGCATGGGCGGAACCTGCCAGAAACCAAACCTCAGCGTAGCGAAAACCGGTAGTTCTGGCACGCCTGTGCGGCCTATAAAGCATTGCGGTGATTGGGTATTGAGGGTTTTCCAGGAGCGACTAACTGCGGGGGCCTGATGACTACTCCCAAAACTCCACCGAATGCGCGGCGAGCTTTGCACGCGCGGCCACTTCGTGATGATCGCTTCGGTGCCGATGGCAAGCCAACGACGGTGTCGCCGTTGGCTGCTGTGAGCAACTGACAGCGCTCATTCCTGAATCTGGCGGTCCTCCCGCTTGGTCTCCTCCATCGCCTCGGGTTCCAGCTCCTCTGCACTGCGATTGAGTTTGACGAACACGCCCCAGGCGATCAGCAGCAGCGCCGCGCGCAGGCCTACTGCGGCCGCATACGGCAGCTTGGCCGGACCTTCGTGCATCAGCTCGAAGATCGACACCAGCGTCTCGATCGCCAGCGCAATCACGATCACCACGAAGAAGCGCGACAGATAACGCCGCACGCGCGTGGGCCCGCTGACTTTGACGTCGCGCAGGATCTCCTCTTCGAAAATAGTCTGGCCCAGTTCCACACGGTGCCAAAGCGGGGGAGTTGTACGCACGCGCAACCCTTCCTCCCTTCCTCCGCCGGAGGGAGTGCCCGAAGGGCGGATGGGGGAACGGTTTACGCGCACACCTCAAAAGCCTCAGCGTTGCCGCAACACCTGATACGCCTGCAGGTGCACATTGGCCGCCATCAGCAGCGGTGCATTGCGTCCGGTCTCGCGCACGCGCGCCAGCATGTCACCGACGATCTGCGCCGCTTCCACATCCTGCCCGGCTTCCAGATCGCGCAGCATCGAGGCTTTCGACGGCGAATCCACCTGCAATAGCGTCTGCAGCGCCTTGGCCCTTGCAGCCTCGGGGATCGGCTGCCCGGCCGCGTCGGCGGCCCACAAGCACTCGTTGTACAAACCGTTGATCAATGCACGCCCGTCGTCGGTGGCGACGATCGCCCCGAGCGGCGCGCGCATCAGGCAGGTGGCCGCCGCCAGGGCGGTGAGGAAGCTGTACTTGATCCACTGCTCCTGCGCGATGTGGTCGCTGGCCACATGCTCGATGCCGGCCTGCGTGCAGACAGCAGCAATCGCCTGCACCCGCACCGATACCGCATTGCCAGTGCGCTCGCCGAAGGTCAGTGCCGCCGGCTTGCCCAGATGCAAAATCTCGCCATGCTCGCCCTTGGTCGCGCTGATGAAACACAGCCCGCCCAGCACCCGCCCTGCACCGAAACGCTCATCCAATGCCGCGTAATGCCGCAAACCGTTGAGGATCGGCAGCACCGTGGTGTGCTCGCCCACGGCCGGCGCAATCGCCTCGATCGCGCTTTCCAGGTCGTAGGCCTTGCAGCTGAGCACCACCAGATCGAAAGGGTGCTGCGCCACCAACGCCGGCAAGCCCCGCGCGGTGACGTGCGCCACCTGCAGATCGGCATCGCCGAGCGGGCTGCGGATATGCAAGCCATCTGCCTGCAACTGCGCTGCCCGCGCATCGCGCACCAGGAAGGTGACATCGACACCGGCCTGCGCCAGACGGCCGCCAAAATAGCCGCCGGTGCCGCCGGCACCGAGGATCAAGGTACGCATGAAAATTCCTTTCAACTTAGTTCGAACATACAAACGTCAGCTATGATTTCAGCCGGATCGGGGACTCTTGGTCGGCATCAGGCTCTGGCGGAATCGCCGGGGCCTTTTGTTTGGATCAATAGATCTGACTACCTTGGCCAGAGATATTTATTTGGAAATCATGGCCTAGCTTTCGAAAGCTAGCTTCATTAATATGGTTGATGATTTTCTCCATGTTTTCCACGAATCGACGCGCTTCTTTCGGCCTTGCCTGCTTAGCCCAGGGTGGATCAGTGTTGGGGATAAGTGGCCTTGGCTCTTTCCAATTTTTACAGTCATTTTTTCGCGAATAAGGCTTTGCGTGCGCCACCTCGTTACGAAAGCGGAATACCTCATTCACCCATGCATGAGGGATGTTTTGCAGCTGACTATCCAGCGCGCTAATCAGACTTAGAAGTTTTTTATCAGGCGCAAGGCGCTCGAAATCCTTGATATCTTGAAAATGTCGAAGCATTTGATGTTGGTGCAGCGCATGCCCGAGTTGGTTGAAGTAGGCCTCCAACGCGAAGCAGCACATCATCATGGCGCCTAGCGCAAACTGGTTAGGCTGTTCCTCTGCAGCATCTTCGCTTCTTTCAACGAAGGAGCGCGCCGCGCTCGCGAGAAGCGCGTGCGAATAACCCTCTACGCTTTGCGTCGCATACTTTCTATCCATCATCAGCTCCGCAAACCCACCCCACGGCGCAGCAACCACAGCGCCAGTGCGCTGAGCACCGCGACAAAGCCCAGCATCAGCGCGTAGGCCACCCAGAGCGGCAGGTCCGAGCTTCCGAGCAGGCCGTAGCGGAAGGCGTTGACCATGTAGAAGATCGGGTTGGCATGTGTTGCGGTCTCGGCCCAGCCGGGCAGCAACTTCACCGAATAGAACACGCCGCCCAGATAGGTCAGCGGGGTCAGGATGAAGGTGGGCACGATCGAGACGTCGTCGAACTTCTTGGCGTACACCGCATTGACGAAGCCAGCCAGCGAAAAAATGATCGCGCCCAGCAGCACGGTGGTCAGGGCGACCAGCGGATGCGGAATGCGCACGGCGGTGAAGAACATTGCGACGATCAGCACGATCGCGCCAACCATGACCCCGCGCAGCACTGCGCCGGACACATAGCCCCACAGGATCACCCAGTTGGGCATCGGGCTGACCAGCAGCTCTTCGACGTGGCGGCCGAACTTGGCGCCGAAGAAGCTGGAGGAAATGTTGCCGTAGCTGTTCTGGATCACGCTCATCATCACCAGGCCCGGTACGATGAATTGCATGTAGCTGTAGCCGCCCATGTCGCCCACGCGCGAGCCGATCAGCCCGCCGAAGATCAAAAAGTACAGCGTCATGGTGATGGCCGGCGGCACCAGGGTCTGGCCCCAGATGCGCAGGATGCGCTGCACTTCGCGGCGCACGATGGTGCACAGCGCAATCCAGTTGCGGCGCGCGTTGGTGGGTTCGCTCATGGTGCGGATCTCGTTGGTGTTCATGGCTGGCCTGCCTGGCGCGGCGGCGCTGTCGGCGTGCCGTTGACTGCGGAAGGCGTGGTGGCGACTGCATCAGCCGGTGCCGGAGCGTTGCCAGTCAAGCGCACGAACAGCTCTTCCAGCCGATTGCTCTTGGTGCGCATCGAGCGCACTCGGATGCCGGCACTGCCGAGCGTGGCGAATACGCGGTTGAGGTCCATTGCGCGCGGCATATCCAGATCCAGCGTGTGTCCGCCGATGGCGGTGAGCGTGGTGCCTTCGATCTCTGGAAGCTGCGCCGGCAAATCGCCATCGATATCGAACAGGAAGCCTTCCACATCGAGCTTGGCCAACAACTCGCGCATCGGCCCCTGGGTGACGATCTGGCCGTGATTGATGATGGCCAGGTTGCGGCACAGGTGCTCTGCTTCTTCCAGGTAATGCGTGGTCAAAATAATGGTGGTGCCGGCTGCGTTGATGTCCTTGAGCACGCGCCACATGTCGCGGCGGATCTCGATGTCCACGCCGGCGGTAGGTTCGTCCAGGATCAGCAGGCGTGGCTGGGTCATCATGGCGCGGGCGATCATCAACCGCCGCTTCATGCCGCCGGACAGCGTGCGGCTCATCACCTGGGCCTTTTCCCACAGGTGTGCGCGGCGCAACTCCACTTCGGCCAGACGCTCGGCGTTGGCACGCGGCATGCCGTAGAAACCGGCGTAGTTGACCAGGATGTCGAAGGGCTTTTCGAACAGGTTGAAGTTGACTTCCTGCGGCACCAGCCCGATCAGCCGCATCGCATCGCTGCGATGGCGGACCAGGTCGGTGCCGAACACCTCTACCTGCCCGCTGGACAGGTTCACCAGCGAGCTGATGATGCCGATCAGGGTGGATTTGCCGGCGCCGTTGGGGCCGAGCAGGGCGAAGAAGTCGCCCGGCGCCACGTCCAGCGAAACGCCTTTGAGCGCCTGGATGCCGTTGTCGTAGGTCTTGTGCAGATCGCACACGCGTAGCGCGGGTGCGGTGGTTGGAGAGAGGGCAGTCAAGAAGGTCCTTCGCGCCAGGGTGACGGCGCAGCGAGTTGCAGCCGGTTATTATAGAAGCCCGTTGGGGTTTGCCCCGATCACAGACTGTCCTAAATACATTCGTGTCCGTTCAATTCCCCCTCAAGCTTGTCGACCGGCGCATGATTGCGCCCACCGTGGCCCACTGCCAGTTCGTGCGTGATGACGGGCAGCCGCTGGATTTCCAGCCCGGGCAGTTCATCCAGATCCATTTCGACTACGCCGACGGCACCGCAACCAAGCGCAGCTATTCGCTGGCGACCATCCACGACCACGCGTTGGGACCGGGCGAGGCGGTGGATATCGCGGTGAGCTTCGTGCCCGGAGGCTCGGCAACCGCCCTGTTCGAAGGCTTGCAGATCGGCGACCAGTTGCAGGCCAGCGGCCCCTACGGCCGATTCTGCCTGCCGCCGGGCGACCACAACCAGCGCTATGTGCTGGTCGCTACCGGCACCGGGGTCACCCCGTACCGCTCGATGCTGCCGTTGCTGGCCCAGGCGATCGCCACCCGTGGCGTGCAGGTGGTGTTGCTGCAGGGTGCGCGCACCCCGGCCGAGCTGCTGTACGGCGAGGACTTCCGGGCGTTTGCCGATGCGCATCCGCAGTTCCGCTATGTGCCGTGCTTCTCGCGCGAGCTGCCCGACCAGCCGCACGCCGATGTGCGGCACGGCTACGTGCAACAGCACTTGGCCGAATTCGCGCCCGATGCCCAAAGCGATATCGCTTATCTGTGCGGCAACCCGGACATGGTGGACACCTGCGTACAGGCACTGAAAGAAGCCGGCCTGCCGAGCGCGCAGATCCGCCGCGAAAAGTACGTCAGCTCGACGCCGTCCAAGCCTGCGGCGTGAGTTGACGAGTTTGCCGTCGACCTCTTTGACGGTGCCAAGCACATCGTGGAAGACATCGTGGAAACGGAGGTAGCCAAATCCAGGCTCCTGCACCGCCGGAGCCGGCTGCGCCCGCGTGTCGCTGCCGATCAAGCTGCCCTGGAAATCCGAGCCGATCGGCAGTCGTCACACCGATCGACTGGCAAGTACGATCCCAGCCTGGCATTGGCGTTTCGCATTTCACGTTTGTTTGGGGAATCGATCGAACACGTTTTTCGTTACGAAGACGGGCAGTAGGTGCGTCGGTCACAACCGACCGCACGCAGCGTCAAGGGATAGTGACTACCAGGAGACATGGTGAACATGGTGAAGCAACCCACAATGATGACAGCGCTCCTGATCGCGCTGCTGGCCGCCGGATGCCAGCGCGCCGATGCGCCTGCTGCAGACAAAAGCGGCGCGGCGGTGCCGCGCGCCACGCAGCCGCCCGCTGCAAAAACGCAGGCCGGCAGCGCTGCCGGAAATCGCTACGGCACTTTGCAATTTTCACCATGCACGCTGAGCTCCGATAGCGCCGCCGGAAACATCCAAGCGCAGTGCGCAAGCTTGCCCGTGCCGGAAAATCCAAGCGCGCCGAAAGGCCGCAGCATCGCGCTGAAAATCGCTTGGCTGGAAAGCGATGCAGACGCAGGCAGTGCGCCGGACCCGGTGTTTTTTATCGCCGGTGGGCCGGGGCAGTCGGCAACCGAAGTTTCTGTCATAGCAGCGGCCGCATTACGTGAAGTTCGCAAGAAGCGCGACATTTTTCTGGTCGATCAGCGCGGCACTGGCGGATCGCACCCGCTGCGTTGTGAGACTGCCGATGGCACGCCACTGCAGGCCACCATGTCCTCCAGCCCAGAGCAATTGACCGCCTACGCGCGCCAATGTGCCCGAGGCTTGCAAGGCCATTCCGACCCGCGTTACTACACCACTGCCGAAGCCATTGGAGATCTGGATGCAGTCAGAGCAGCGTTGGGCGCGCCACGTATCGACCTGGTCGGTGTGTCCTACGGCACGCGCGTGGCGCAGCATTATGCCAAGAGTTATCCCGCGCGCGCGCGCGCCATCGTGCTCGATGGTGTTGCGCCAAGCGATCTGGTCATCAGCGGAGAATTCGCACGCACGTTCGAAGACGCACTGATATTGCAATCCGAACAATGTCGAGCGATCCCCGCTTGCCGCGCACGTTTTCCAACCGATGTGCGCACGCAACTGCGCAAGGTCATGGACCGGCTGAAGACCGAATCGCCGGAGGTGGAGTATCGCGATCTGCGCACCAACGCCATCAAGCGCGAACGGGTGACGGCCGACGCCGTGGTCGGTCTTGCGTTTACGTTCTCCTACGCACCGCAGAGCGCTGCCTTGCTACCGCTGGTGCTGGATGAAGCCGCTGCGGGCCGCTACGCGCCGTTGATGGCGTTGTCGCACATGGACACGCAGATCAACCAGCCCATGCAGTGGTCGGTGGTGTGCGCCGAAGATGCCGACCGCTATCGTCCGGCGCCCGAGCACCAGGCATTGTTGCTGGGCGAAGATGTCCCGCGCAGTGTCTTTGCCGCTTGCCCGGTGTGGCCCGCCGGCAAGCGCGCCGCCGACTTCACCGCACCGCTGCGTTCGCAGGTGCCGGCGCTGCTGTTGTCCGGTCAAATAGATCCGGTTACGCCACCTCGCTATGCCGACGTGGTGCTCAAGGGGTTGCCAAACGGACGGCATCTGGTTGCACCCGGCCAGGGACACAGCGTCATGGCGCTGGGTTGCATACCAAAGCTCATGGCCCAGTTCATGGAAACCGCCAATGCCGGTGCGCTGGATGCGCACTGCGTTGCCGATCTCAACAACGTGCCCGCGTTTACCTCGTTCAACGGATGGGAACCATGAGCCGTACCGACCACGCCACGGAGGCGCTCGCATGATCGTCGTCGACAACCTGCACAAATCGTTTAAGACCAAGACCGGCCTGGTGAAAGCGGTCGATGGAGTCGGTTTCAGCGCCGCCGATGGCCAGATCACCGGCCTGCTCGGGCCAAACGGTGCCGGCAAGACCACCACCTTGCGCATGCTCTACACGTTGATGTCGCCCGACCAGGGCAGCGTCAGCGTCGATGGCGTGGATGCCGCGCGCGACCCGGTGACGGTGCGTCGCGCACTCGGCGTGTTGCCGGATGCGCGCGGCGTGTACAAGCGGCTGACCGCACGCGAAAACATCGCTTACTTCGGGGAGCTGCATGGCATGTCGCGCACGCACATCGCAGAGCGCACGCGCTTGCTGTCGGCCGCGTTGGACATGGATGACATTCTCGATCGCCAGACCGAGGGCTTCAGTCAGGGCCAGCGCACCAAAACCGCAATTGCGCGCGCGCTGGTGCACGACCCACGCAATGTGATTCTCGACGAGCCTACCAACGGCCTGGACGTGATGACCACGCGTGCGATGCGTGGTTTTCTTCAGCAATTGCGTGCGGAAGGGCGCTGCGTGATTTTCTCCAGCCACATCATGCAAGAGGTGGCTGCGTTGTGCGATCGCATCGTCATCGTTGCCAAGGGTACGGTGGTGGCCTGCGGCAGCGCCGACGAACTGCGCGCTGCCACCGGTGAGGACAATCTGGAAGACGCCTTCGTCAAGGTGATCGGCTCGGACGAGGGGCTGCACGCATGAGCACGACATCGTTGTTCGCCACCCTGTGGGTGGTGTTGCGCAAGGAATTGCACGACATTTCGCGCGACCGTCGCACCCTGGCATTGGCGTTGTTGTTGTCGCCATTGCTGTATCCAATCTTGATTCTCGGCATGGGCGCACTGAGCGAGAGCCGCGTGCGCACGCAGATTGACAAGCCGTTGGACATCCCCACGATCGGTCGCGAACACGCGCCCAACCTTGTGCGTTTTCTGGCCGCGCAAGGGCTTGATGCGGTCGATGCGCCGGCCGATCTGACCGCTGCGATCCGCAACCAGGATGTGGATGTGGCACTGCGCATCAGCGCCAGCTACGCCGACGATTGGCGCGCCGGCCGTCCGGCGTTGGTGGAGATCATCAAGGACAGTACCCGCCGCGAGGCCGACGTGCCCAGCATGCGCTTGCAGGCCGCGCTCAGCGGCTATAGCCAGCAGGTCGGTGCACTGCGTCTGCTGGCACGCGGCATCGATGCGCAGGTGGGCAGGCCGTTGGAAATCGCCGCGCAGGATCTGGCCACCGCCGAAGCCAAGCGCGGCCAGATGGTGGCGATGCTGTTGCCGGTGCTGCTAGTGATCACTTCATTCCTGGGTGGTGCTTCGTTGATTCTGGATGCCACCGCAGGCGAGCGCGAACGCCAGTCGCTGGAACCGTTGCTGGCCACGCCCGCGCCACGCAGTGCGATTGTGAGCGGCAAGATCGCTGCCGCCTGCGTGATCGGCATGGTGTCGTTGTTGCTCACGCTGCTGGCGTTCAAGCTGAGTGCGCAGCTGTCGACATCGAATCTGGGACGCCAGCTCAATGTCGGTTTCGTGCCGATGCTGCAGATGCTCTTCATCCTGGTGCCGATGTTGTTCGTCGGCACCTCGCTGCTGACCTATCTCGCCGCCGCCGCCAAGAGCATGAAGGAAGCACAGGCGCACATGACTTGGCTGTTGTTGCTGCCGATGCTGCCAGGCTACGCGCTGATGGCGTATCCGCTGAAGACCCAGCTATGGCAGTTCGCGGTGCCGTTCCTGGCGCAGAACCAGATGTTGCTCAAGGTGATTCGCCACGAGCAGATCAACGCACAGACCTGGGCTGTGTATTTGTGTGCCGGCTTCGGTGTGGCTGTCGTGCTGTGGTATGCGGCGGTGCTGCGTTATCACCAGGAGCGGTTGGCGATTTCCGGGTGAGTTCCTTTGCGGAAGGACAGTGAGCCTTATGTCTTCTGTGCAAGTGCGTTACGTTCACTTGGCTCAGACACCTGCGACGATGCAACCGCGCAATCAATCAACCGATCACCCCCCTGAATTGAACGACAACGTACGCCGCGTCGTCACCGGTGCAGCCACTGGTTCGAAGCGCCAGTGCTTAACCGCGTTGAGGACTTCGCGGTCGAACACGCGCGGCGGGGTGGCGCGTAGTACGCGCGAGGAGGTGATCGCGCCGTCGGTGCCGACCGTGAGCTCTACCAGCACTTCGCCGGATGTGCCATCGCGCAGGGCTTCGAGTGGGTAGCGCGGCGCCGGGGTGCTGATCGGACGCAGCGACTGCGCAGGCGGTGCAGCCGCCGCTGCTGCAGCCGGCGCCGGGCGCGGGGCCGCCGGGGTCGTTGCCGATGCCGGAGTTTTGGCCTGGTGTTCGGTCTCTGCGGTCTGCTGGCGCGCGACTTCCTGTTGCGCGGCGAGCTGCTGGGCAGCGGTGATTTCGCGGGTGTGCTGCTCGGCCAGACGTTTCTGCTCGGCGGCCTGCCTGGCCTTGTCCTCGACCAGCTTCCTGGCCTGCTCGACATCGTGCTCGGTGCGGTTGGCAGCGGACTGCATGCCCGCGCTCAGGCTTGCCTTCAGGCGCGGCAGCGCCGGTGCCTTGGGGTCGACCTTTTCGATCAGCGCGACCAGCCGCTGCGCTTCGGGAAATTCTTCGCGGCTGATGCCTTGTTCGGCGGCGATCAGCGTGTACGGCAGCAGATCGGTCAACGCGCTGTTGACGGTGGCGTCCTGCGGCTGCTTCTCACGCAAGGCCAGGTAGTACTCCACCGCGTTGTCGCCGGCCGGTGCGTACATGCGGTTGTCCTGCAACGCCTCGGTGGCCGATGCGCGCAGCTGGTCGGCGGCCATCGACTGCACCTGCGGAGACACCGCCGTGGCGGGCGTCGGCATAGCAGCCGGTGCCGCAGGCGTGGCGCCGGTAGCGGGCTTGCTTTCCTGCCTGGAGCAGGCGGCCAGGCCAATCAGCAACATGACCGGCGCGATCCGGCGTGCCAAACGGCCCTGTGTCAGATCCAACATGCGTTTGCCTTACCTCGAATGCGAAAGATAACGTTGCTGCAGCAAGCGCCGGCCAGTGTTCCCGCACTGAACGGCAAGGCGGCAATCTAGCATTGCTGGGGCGGTCTCAGCCAAGGGCTGCGGCGGGGTAGGGACGGATTTCATCCCGCCAGGGGGGCGATTGCCGCATCGGCCGGCACGCGTGCCGGGCAGTAGCGACGCAGGAAGTCCGCATGCGCGGGCAGCCGCAGCAGCGCCGCTTCCACCCGCGTGCGGATGTTTTCCAAAAAGTGGCGCAGCTCCGCATCGCCCATCAGGTCGGCCACCGGGTGATGGTGCCTGGGCATGATGCCCTGGCCCAGCATCACCTGCACCCACGAGTTCTCGGCAAACAGCTCGTTGGCCTGATGGAACACCCGCCCGCTCTAGCGAAACAATTCCACCCAATGCCGCAGCGTGTCAGGAATATCGATCGCTGCGCAGTCGCGCCAGAACGGCGTGTCGCGGCGATCGGTGACGTGGTAATGCAGGATCACGAAATCGCGGATATGGGTGATCTCTTCGGCCGCCTGGCGGTTGTACTCGGCAATGTCTAAGTCGTTGATGATCTGCGGGAAGGTCTGCAGCAGCCGGGTGATGCCGCGCTGGATCAGATGGATATCGGTCGATTCCAACGGCTCCAGGAATCCGCTCGCCAGGCCCAGCGCCACGCAGTTCTTTTCCCACACGCGATGGCGCTGATTCGGGGTAAAGCGCAACGGGCGCAGCTCCGTGAGCGCGCGGCCGGCGAGATTGCGTTGCAACACCTGCGCGGCGCTATCGTGATCCATGTAGCGGCTGGAATACACGATACCGTTGCCGACCCGGTGCTGCAGCGGGATGCGCCACATCCACCCCGATTGATCGGCGCGCGAGCGGGTGTAAGCCACCGGTGCGCCGACCGATTCGGTCTGCACCGCCAATGCGCTGTCGGCAAACAACCAGTGCGACCAATCGTCGGCGCCCACGCCCAGCGTCTGACCGATCAACAGGCCGCGGAAGCCGGTGCAATCCAGGAACAGATCGCCTTCCACCCGCGTGCCGTTTTGCAACGTCAAGGCGGTGAGATGGCCGCTGTGCGGATCTGTTTCGACAGTGCCGATACGGCCTTCGATACGCTGCACGCCGAAGCCTTCGCTGAAGCGGCGCAGGAAGCGCGCGTACAAGCCGGCGTCCAGGTGATAAGCGTAATTCATGCCGCCGTTGGACAGATGCGCAAAGCGGCCTTCCTGCGCGGCGCGCAGCTCCAGACAGTAATCGCCGAAGTCGCGTGCCACGCCACGCTGGCGCCCCTTCAACCAGAAATGCTGGAACCCGGCGCTCCAATGATCGGTGCCGGCGTGGCCGAAGGAATGGATGTAGCGCTGATCCAGATCGCGCCAATGTTCGAATCCGATGCCGAGCTTGATGGTGGCCTGGGTGGCGGCCATGAAGGCGGCTTCGTCGATCTACAGCAAACGGTGGAAGGTGATCAGGCTGGGGATGGTGGCTTCGCCCACCCCCACCGTGCCGATCTGATCCGATTCCACCAGGGTGATCTGCAGTTGCCGGCCCAGCACTTTGGATAAAGCGGCGGCGGCCATCCAACCGGCGATGCCGCCACGGGCAATGACGACGCGGCGCACCGGACGCTGCTGCGGGGTGGAAGAAACGGTGTGCGACATGCGTCGGTCCTCAGCGATTCAAGCGTTGCAGCAGCCGGGCGCGCAGGCTGCGGGCACCGGCGTCGTCCATCGTGGCCAGCACACCGCGCACCGCGTCGGGCACATGCGCGGCGGTGTGCGCATCGGCTTCGAACACGTAATGGCGGAACACGTCGTGCCAGGTGGCGCGTTGCTCGGTGGGCAGATCACGGATGGTGAGCAGGGCCAGCATCAGCGCGTTCATCGGCGAATCCATATAGGCCGGGCTCTGCCGCCACCAGAAATTGACCAGCACGTTGAAGGGCTGCAATGCCTCGATGTGATGCCACCACATGCTGGGAATGAACAATGCATCGCCCGGTTCCAGCTCGGCAACGAGCGCATGTTCCAACGCCTGCGTATAACGCGGAAAACGCTGTAGATCCGGTGCGGTGGTATCGACCAGGCTGACCGGTTGCCCGGCCGGGGTAAGGTCGAGCGGGCCGATGTAGAGATTGGCCAATTGTTCGGGCGGAAACAACGTAAAGCGGCGGCGTCCGGCGACCACGCACGCCAGGTTGTCGGGCAGATCCTGATGCGCGGCGATGCGGGTGCGGTTGCCGATCCAGATGCTGGCCAGCGCTTCGGTCTGCGGCAGCGTGATCGGGTTGTGCGCGCGCAAGCCGGGCAGATAGGTGGCCAGCGTGGTGGAGCCGACATAGATCGCCGGCGGCTGCGCAGCATCCAAATCGCGCAACAAGGTTTCCAGCACCACGCCCACGCCCAGCGGCACGCGCTCGGGGCGGAAATTGAAGCCGCTCATATCCGCGTTGTCGCCCGGCTGCCCGCTGATCACACCGGTCGCGTTGCCGTTGGAATCGTCTGGCCCACGCACCACGCCCGGCGCACCGCCACGGTTGCGGAAGATGTAGTTGCGGATACAGGTCAGGTCGGCCGAGGCGCAGCCGTTGCCCAGCGCTTGGTTCCAGTACGCGCCACCGACCAGCGTGTTCAAGCCCAACGAGGCATCGTTACGCGTGGTCACGCCGATGTAATTGTCGATGTTCTTGCGGAACAAGCCCACCGAGGCGGCCAGACGCATCGGCAACTCGTTGTTGGCGACCCAGTCGATGCCCACCGCAACCGGCACCAGCGCCTGCGCATCCACCCTGGTTTCTTCGTAACGCACGCCGGCGGCCAGATTGATCGGCACACGCAGATCGTCCCAGCTGTTGTTCCACTGCAGGTAGGCGTTCTTGGATTTTTCGGTGACGCGGCGGTCGGTGCTGTAGATCGACGAGGCGCGGTATAACGACGGATCGCCAGCCACTTGCGCAGTGGCTTGTCGCGCACGCTCGAAGTCGAACAGAAACAGTTGATTGAACTGCGCCGAATTGTCGCTGCCATCGATCGCATCGAGGTACTGCGCAAACGCGCTCGGGATCCACAGATCATCCGGATAATCGGCCGCGGTGCCGGCACCGGCCCAGGTATCGCGCTGCACGTTGGAAAACGCCGAGCGGTTCTTGACCTCGGTGCTGCCGATGCCGAACTTCAACTGCGAATAGTTTTCGAAGGTGAAATCGCCATTGACCTGCGCCTGGTCGATTTCCGACTTCATGTAGCTGTTGCGGAACGCCGAGCCGGTGACCAGCGTGCGCGAAGGGTCCAACCCGGTCAGGCCAAAGCCCAGCTGCTGCTGCAACACCGGGAAATCCTTGCTGAAATCCACCACCGAGGTGCCGCGATAGAACCCTGAGACGCCCAGCGAATTGCTTGAACCGTACGGGCTGTCCGGCTCGGCTTCGGCGGTGGAGCGGTGGAGGTCGACGTTGAGCTTGAACTGGTCGGTCACTGCCCAATCCACGTTGAAACCCAGCGACTTGTTCTGGTTACGCGTGGCCGCGTTGGAACCGGCGGTGGCCAGATCGCTGGTCGGTGGATTGACGATTTCCGAATAGATCACCGGCCCGGCCACCGGACCATTGGTCCAGGCGCTGGCCGACGGCCCGTAGTTGAACCACACCGACATTTCGTTGCGTTGCTGCTGGATCTTGTTATCCGAATAGGTGTAATCCAGCGTCGTGGTGATGTTGTCCAGCGGCTTGTACTGCAGCGTCAGCTGGCCGTTGGTGCGCTGGCGCTCAACGCCGACCACGCGGTAGTTGAGGTTCTGCGGCACCGAATAGATAGCGTTGGTGCCTGGCCGGTTGACGATGCTCTCCGAACCCGGGGCACCCGGCTGCGGGATGGTGCCGTAGGCAGTGGCATCGCCGCGGAACGCGCGCCAGCCATTGGGCACGCCGACCTGGCTATAGCCGAAGTCGCGTTCCTGATAGCTGCCGCTGAGCGACACGCCGAAGCGTCCATCGGCGGAGGTATTGCTGAAGATGCCGGAGATCTCCGGCGTCAGTGCATTGCCTTGCAAACGCCCGGGCAGGTTCTCGTTGGAGCTGTCGTGCACGCCCTTGAGGCCGAGGTTGGCATGCAGGCCTGGGTTGTCCAGCGGCCGGCTGGTCTTGATGTTGATGGTCGCACCGATACCGCCGGTGGGCGTGCTGGCGCGGCTTGTCTTGAAGACCTCGATGCCGGAGATCGACTCGGACGCCAGGTTGGCGAAGTCGAACGCGCGCGAGTTGGAGGCATTGGATTCTTCGATGCTGGCGCCCGGCATCTGCCGTCCGTTCAACAGCACCAAGTTGAAGTCCGGGCCGACACCGCGCACGGTGACGCGCGAGCCTTCGCCCAGCGACCGGTCGATCGACACGCCGCTGATGCGTTGCAGCGATTCGGCCAGATTGGTTTCCGGGAACTTGCCGATGTCTTCGGCCACGATGCCGTCGACGATGCCTTGCGCATCGCGTTTGACGTTCATCGATGAAGTGAGGCTGCCACGGATACCGGTGACATGGACGACATCGAGCGTGGCGGGGTCGGTCTGACCGGCCCCGGGGACGGTGGATGCCGACTGCGGTACCGGCGCTGTCTGCGCCGCCAGCGGAGTCGACAATGCGAAAAGCAGCGCAGACGTCAAGCGCCGCGTGCGCGGCAGAGTGCGTGGCTCTCTCAAGATGATTCCTTCCCCAGGCGAAAAAAATGCCGGCCCCGAGTAGGGCAGGCAAAAGTCGATGAAACAATGAAGCATTTGTGAGCGCCGCCTCAACCAAGTCAACTTGCACCGCAGCATCGACCGCGCGCTAATCGCGTCGCACATCGTTTCAATCAACGCGGTTTGTCGCGGACGTGCTCATTCGCTTACCCGTACCATCGGTCGCTGACGGCACGCCGCAGCGTGCCGCTTCTTTCGAACTGGAGCGCACAGATGATCGATCTGTATTACTGGCCCACCCCCAATGGCCACAAAGTCACCTTATTCCTGGAAGAGGCCGGGCTGGACTACACGCTCAAGCCGGTCAACATCGGCAAGGGCGAACAGTTCGAGCCGGCCTTTCTGCAGATTTCGCCCAATAACAAGATGCCGGCGATCGTCGACCATGCACCGGTCGATGGCGGCGGTGCGCAGAACGTGTTCGAGTCCGGCGCGATCCTGCTGTACCTGGCCGAGAAAACCAGCCGCTTCTTGCCGCGCGATGCACGCGGCCGTATCGCCGCGCTGGAATGGCTGTTCTGGCAGATGGGCGGGCTGGGCCCGATGAGCGGCCAGATGGGCCACTTCAGCGTCTACGCACCGGAAAAGATTCCGTACGCGATCGAGCGTTACAACGCCGAAGTGCGCCGCCTGCATGGTGTGCTCGACAAGCGGCTGGCCGAGCACACATTTCTGGCCGGCGACGATTACGGTATCGCCGACATGGCGAGCTATCCGTGGATCGAAGTATATGAGGACCTCAAGCCGGATTATGCTGCTTTCCCGCATCTGCAGCGCTGGCACGCCGCTATCGCCGCCCGTCCGGCCACGCAACGTGCGTATGCGCTAAAGGAGCAGGTCAACCCGAACGCTGGCAAGCCGTTGAGCGAGCACGAGCGCAAGCATTTGTTTGGTAAGCGCTGAGGCGCAGCGCCAAGCCCTTCTCCTGCGGGGCGCCACGGCATGGCTTGCGCGCATTGGCGCGCGTGCGTTGGTGCGCTCGTGCTGCTAGGGAAGGTCTCAACAACCCCACAGACTCGTTGCCAATGGCTCGAATCGTCGAGCGTTTGGCAGCAATGAAAAATGCGGTCTTGCAGGTCTGCAATGCATCGCGTTTGTCCGCACCGGTGTCGCCACTGTGGCCGACACACTGTCTTCCTTGCCGTTGATACGCCTAGGCTTTGCGTCCCATGGCGTGGTGTGCAGCATGAGTCGGCGTGGCAACTGCCACGACAACGCACCCGTGGAGAGCTTCTTCGGACTGCTCAAACGCGAGCGGATCAGGCGGCGGATCTATCCCACCAAAGAAGCCGCACGCGCTGAGGTGTTCGACTATATCGAAATGTTTTACAACCCAAAACGCCGCCATGGTTCAAATGGCGGCCTGTCGCCTGTAGAGTTCGAGCGGCGCTACGCGCAACGAGGGTGCTGAGTGTCTACGGAACCCTGGGCGTATCAGTTCGCTCACAGATGCACATGGCCTTTCGGATGGCACGCACGCGTCTCGCCTCAAAGGGTCACGCGACACGCTGACCACCTGGGATAAGGATATGAAGGATGCCTGGGAGGCGCTGCTGACGCGTCGATCGAAAATATGTAACAAGCCCGGCCGCAACTTCGCCACACCGCTGAAACCGGAAGAGCGCTTTTTGCTCGTCGAGCAAACCGGTAATCCGATGGCGAAGTCATCACTCGATAGCGCATGGCAACGTTTCATCAATGCGGCCATTCGCGACGGCGTCATCAAGCCGGAAGAGCGCTTTTCACTGCATGGTTTGAAGCATCGCGGCGTGACCGACACCGATGGCAATCGAGGCGACAAACAGGACGCAGCGGGGTACGTCTCTTCAGCCACTACTGACCGGTACGACCACCAGCTACCCGTCGTGAAACCTCCGCGACGGTGCCGAATTTTCCCAAAAATTTTCCCAAAACCACAAAACAGGCACTTCGACTCGCGTTCAAGTGCCTGTTTTTATTGGCCCAGAAGGATTCGAACCTGGAACCAAAGGATTATGAGGAAGCGCACCTTACATTAAAAACCAACCACTTAAGCCGTTTTATTTTCCTAACCTGGCTCCGTGGAACCCGCTTTGGGTCAGGGCCAAGCAGATATTTTTCCCACTCCAACCGCCGTAAATTTCAGGTCGCCGGATCGTAGTCACAGCGACGCGATGATGATCGGAGTAGATCGCCTAATCTGCATAGGGTGTCAGCAGCGGAAGTAGCTGTCGCCCATAGCAGGGTGTGAATCCACCCTGCTGCGAGCAGTCGTTGTCGGTCACCAACTTGCGCGCCGACGACTGGATTCAGACCTGTGCGCGTTGCTCTGATAGTTCATGCTTCGCTGGGAGTGTCATGCGCTGTACGCGTATCAGGCTGCGTGGGTTGGTTGCGCCTCGGCAAGTTCCTCCACATGCTCGCGGCTGAGTGCCGGGCCGCCGACGGTTGCCATGATTTCCTGGTTAAAAGGCTCCAGATCGCGGCCAGTGCGGCGCTTGCGCAGCGTCTCCCCAGGCTGGATCGGCGGGCCGTCTTCTTCCATGTAGCGGCGGATATGCTCGTATAAGCGCCACAGCAATTCATCCTCATACCAGCCCAGGTAGCCGATCGATTCGCGCGCATAGAGTTTCTTCGGGTCGTCCGGGTGCGGCGCCCACAACTCAAGACGGTAGGAGTCGCGCATGGTCTCGCCCATCAGCTGGTTGAATTTATAGGTGCGCGCTTGCACTGTCTCCCACGCCACTGTCTGTGGCTCGAGAAACCCCGGCATGATCCAGAATTTCCAGAAGGGGGCATGTTGGATGCGGGAGAAGGTGACGTGCCTTGTTTTGCGATTAAATAGGACCGGCTGGTCTTTTGGGAGTAGATAGCTTGACTTCAAAAGGTAAATGGCGCCGATTAAAAAAAATGAGGCCACAGGAAAAACTAGAATCCAGGTGCCGATTTCATCTAGTCCAGTGGCAAATCCAACCCAAAAACACATTCCAGCCCCCAGCAATGTCATCCATCCGCCAAACCCAACATCTCCACGCTCCCCCCCGGAGCCCAAAACACTTCCGATACTGATGGCATCCGGATAGATAGCCACCAACGACTCGCAGCTGCTGGCATGCTCATGTACCGGCTGCCGCTTATCTACCGGGGCAACCCGATGCGGGGTCGCGCTCAACATCAGCTTGAGCTGCGCGGGCGGCAGATCGAACTGCGGCTCGCCGCCCTGCCATTCCGTCAACAGCACACGGTATGCCGGGTTCTTGACTTCGTTCATTGCGTTTTATCCATTCACCAGCTGCTGCACCAATACTTGCCGTTCGCCGGACGACTCGCCGATGGTCACTTCCAACTGCGCGCTGCGGTAGCGCGCGCCATCCACACCGAGCTCGATCACCACCACGTCGGCTTCGGATTGCAACCGCGCCTCGTCCACGCCAGCCAGCCTTGCCAGCATCGTGCCCTGGCCATTGCTGTAGGCATACACGGTCGTGAAGACTCCCTTCATATCGGCCAGCACCATGGCCAGCATGTAGTTCAGATGCCCCCGCAGGTCTTGTGGCATCCACAGCCTGGTGGTTACGGTCTTGGACCAGATGCGGGCATCCTCGCCAACCACGCCGAGTGTGTCTGCGGCTTCTCCGGATGCACCCAGGCTTTGGATCCACTCCGTGCTGTACTCGAACTCCACACGGATGCCCATCAACATCTTGTTGAGCTCTTCCTGCTCGCGTTGCGGGCTACCCCACTTTACGTCGGCGTCCGACACGCCCCTCAGTCTGCTGGGGTTGGTTGCGGCTCGGCAAGTTCCTCCACATGCTCGCGGCTGAGTGCCGGGCCGCCGACGGTTGCCATGATTTCCTGGTTAAAAGGCTCCAGATCGCGGCCGGTACGGCGCTTGCGCAGCGTCTCCCCCGGCTGGATCGGCGGGCCGTCTTCTTCCATGTAGCGGCGGATGTGCTCGTATAAGCGCCACAGCAGTTCGTCTTCGTACCAACCCAGGTAGCCGATCGATTCGCGGGCATAGAGCTTCTTGGGGTCGTCCGGGTGCGGTGCCCAAAGCTCCAGCCGGTAGGAGTCGCGCATCGTCTCGCCCATCAGCTGGTTGAATTTATAGGTGCGCGCTTGCACTGTCTCCCACGCCACTGTCTGTGGCTCGAGAAACCCCGGCATGATCCAGAATTTCCAGAAGGGGGCGTGCCGGATGCGCGAGAAGGTTACTTGCCTTGTCTTGCGGTTGAAAATTACGGGCTGATCTCTTGGAAGAATGTAATATTTCTTAAGAAGATAAAGTGCGGCAACAAAAAAGAATGAAGCGATTGGGAATATAAGAAACCATGTCATAGGGTCGGCGAAACCAGCCACAGCGAAGCCCGCCCAGAAGAAGACTAATGATCCAAATAACGTCATCCAACCACCAAAGCCAACATCACCTCGCTCAGTTCCTGCACCTAGAATGCTGCCAATGCTAATGGCATTTGGATACACGGCCACCAACGACTCACAGCTACTGGCGCGCTCATGTACCGGCTGCCGCTTGTCTACCGGGGCAACCCGATGCGGGGTCGCACTCAACATCAGCTTGAGTTGCGCGGGCGGCACATCGAACTGCGGCTCGCCGCCCTGCCATTCCGGCAACAGCACACGGTATGCAGGGTTCTTGACTTCATTCATTGCGTTTCTATCCATTCACGAGTTGCTGCACCAGCACTTGCCGTTCACCGGATGACTCGCCGATGGTCACTTCCAACTGGGCACTACGATAGGACGATCCATCCACACCGATCTCGATCACCGCCACGTCGGCTTCGGATTGCAACCGCGCCTCGTCCACGCCAGCCAGCCTTGCCAGCATCGTGCCCTGGCCATTGCTGTAGGCATACACGGTCGTGGAGACTCCCTTCATATCCGCCAGCACCACGGCCAGCATATAGTTCAGATGCCCTCGCAGGTCTTGTGGCATCCACAGCCTGGTGGTCACGGTCTTGGACCAGATACGCGCATCCTCGCCCACGACACCGGGCGTGTCTGCGGCGTATGCGGATGCACCCAGGCTCTGGATCCACTCCGTGCTGTCGCTTCGCCAGGGAGATCGTCACGCACGCAGTGCGCTCAGGGGTGCGCTGTTGTCGTTTGCTCTGCCGCAAGTTCCTCCACCTGCTCACGGCTGAGT
Source organism: Xanthomonas fragariae (assembly GCF_900183975.1). Lineage (NCBI taxonomy): Bacteria > Pseudomonadati > Pseudomonadota > Gammaproteobacteria > Lysobacterales > Lysobacteraceae > Xanthomonas > Xanthomonas fragariae. The sequence goes on along the minus strand of NZ_LT853882.1, from coordinate 4,156,500 downwards.
GCCGGGCCGCCGACGGTTGCCATGATTTCCTGGTTAAAAGGCTCCAGATCGCGGCCTCTGCGCAGCGGGCGCAGTGTTTCCCCCGGCTGGATCGGCGGGCCGTCTTCTTCCATGTAGCGGCGGATATGCTCGTATAAGCGCCACAGCAGCTCGTCTTCATACCAGCCCAGGTAGCCGATCGATTCGCGCGCATAGAGTTTCTTCGGGTCGTCCGGGTGCGGTGCCCACAGCTCAAGCCGATAGGAGTCGCGCATCGTCTCGCCCATCAGCTGGTTGAATTTGTAGGTCCGCGCCTGCACTGTCTCCCAGGCCACGGTCTGCGGCTCGAGAAATCCTGGCATGATCCAGAATTTCCAGAAGGAATGGTGTTGGATGCGGGAAAAGGTGACTGATCTTGTATTTCGATTAAAAAGTGCAGGTTGATCCCTAGGAAGTAAATAAAAACTCTTCAAAAGGTTGGCGGCAGCTATCATGAATATTAGCGACCCTGGAAATACCATTAGCCAAGTGATTGGATCGGAAATTCCAAAAGATGAAATTCCAACAAAAAGAACAGATAGGGAAATTATCAGAGTCATCCAGCCGCCAAACCCAGCATCTCCTCGTTCGGGACCAGCACCTAGAACGCTACCGATGCTAATTGCGTTCGGGTACACGGCCACCAGCGACTCACAGCTGCTGGCATGCTCATGCACCTGCTGCCGCTTGTCTACGGGTGCAACCCGATGTGGCGTGGCGCTCAGCATCAGCTTGAGCTGACCCGGCGGCAGATCGAACTGCGGCTCGCCGCCCTGCCATTCTGGCAACAGCACACGGTATGCCGGGTTCTTGACTTCATTCATTGCGTTTTATCCGTTCAACAGCTGCTGCACCAATACTTGCCGTTCGCCGGACGACTCGCCGATGGTCACTTCCAACTGCGCGCTGCGGTAGCGCGCACCATTCACGCCGAGCTCGATCACCACCACGTCGGCTTCGGATTGCAACCGCGCTTCATCCACGCCGGGAGGCCTGGCCTGCATCACACCGGCCCCGTTGCTGTAGGTGTACACCGTGGTGGAAATCCCGGCCGAATCCGCCAGTACCACGGCCAGCATGTAGTTCAGATGCCCTCGCAGGTCTTGCGGCATCCACAGCCTGGTGGTCACGGTCTTGGACCAGATGCGGGCATCCTCGCCAACCACACCGAGCGTGTCTGCGGCGTATGCGGATGCACCCAGGCTCTGGATCCACTCCGTGCTGTCGCTTCGCCAGGGACATCGTCACGCACGCAGTGCGCTCAGGGGTGCGCTGTTGTCGTTTGCTCGGCCGCAAGTTCCTCCACCTGCTTGCGGTTGAGTGCCGGGCCGCCGACGGTTGCCATGATTTCCTGGTTAAAAGGCTCCAGATCGCGGCCAGTGCGGCGCTTGCGCAGCGTCTCCCCAGGCTGGATCGGCGGGCCGTCTTCTTCCATGTAGCGGCGGATGTGCTCGTATAAGCGCCACAGCAATTCATCCTCATACCAGCCCAGGTAGCCGATCGATTCGCGCGCATAGAGCTTCTTCGGGTCGTCTGGGTGCGGTGCCCACAGTTCCAGCCGATAGGAGTCGCGCATGGTCTCGCCCATCAGCTGATTGAATTTGTAAGTGCGTGCCTGCACCGTCTCCCAGGCCACAGTCTGTGGCGGCAAAAACCCCGGCATGATCCAGAATTTCCAGAATGGGGCGTGTTGGATGCGGGAGAAGATGACTTGCCTTGTTTTTCTATTAAATAGGACAGGCTGATCTTTTGGTAGTAGGTAACTTGATTTCAGTAAATTAACTGCCCCAGCAAAAAAAAGTAATCCTGCGGGAAAGAAAAATAACCATGCAGCGAGGCTAAAAAAGCCAAATAACGATCCAAACCAAAAACACATTGCCGCTCCCAGCAATGTAATCAAGCCACCGAATCCAACATCTCCGCGTTCCATGCCCGAACCCAAAATGCTACCAACGCTAATCGCGTTCGGGTACACAGCCACCAACGACTCACAGCTGCTGGCACGCTCATGCACGGACTGTCGCTTGTCCACGGGTGCGACCCGATGCGGCGTGGCGCTCAGCATCAGCTTGAGCTGCGCCGGCGGCAGATCGAACTGCGGCTCGCCGCCCTGCCATTCCGGCAACAGCACACGGTATGCCGGGTTCTTGACTTCATTCATTGCGTTTTATCCGTTCAACAGCTGCTGCACCAATACTTGCCGTTCACCGGATGACTCGCCGATGGTCACTTCCAACTGCGCGCTGCGGTAGCGCGCGCCATCCACACCGAGCTCAATCACCACCACGTCGGCTTCGGATTGCAACCGCGCCTCGTCCACGCCGGGAGGCATGGCCTGGATCACGCCGGCCCCGTTGCTGTAGGTGTACACCGTGGTGGAAATCCCGGCCGAATCCGCCAGCACTACGGCCAGCATGTAGTTCAGATGCCCTCGCAGGTCTTGTGGCATCCACAGCCTGGTGGTCACGGTCTTGGACCAGATGCGCGGGGAATCCTCGCCAACCACACCGGGCGTGTCTGCGGCGGCTCCGGATGCAGCCAGGCTCTTGATCCACTCCGTGCTGTACTCGAACTCCACACGGATGCCCATCAACATCTTGTTGAGCTCTTCCTGTTCACGTTGAGGGCTACCCCACTTCACGTCGGCGTCCGCCACGCCCCAGATGCTCTTGGCCGCCCACTCCTCGGTCGGCGTGTCCTGCAGGCGCATTGCGACATAGCCGGTCATCAGGCCCAGGCCGATCAACACCAGGCCCCACCCTGTCCAGGACAAGCCCAGCATTCCAGCGGATGCCGCGGACGCGGACTCGGATGCTGCCCCGGCTCCGGTAACACCAGAAGCAGCAAATGTCGCTTGCACTCCCCTCCATGATGCATACGCAGCACCTAGGAAAAAAGTTCCTTGAGCACCGTAGAAGAACGCAGCATCTTTATCGTCAGTTTTGAATCGATTTACAACATTAGCAACTGACAATCCAACATCTAATATCAACCCAACCGCAGAAATCCGCCCCGCCGTCCACTTCAACATCCGCGCCCGGCCCACGGCCGCATCAATGCCTTTGGCCTTGTCCAGGTGTTTGTAGAGCGCTTCGCTCACTTCCAGACTGGCAGCCACCAGCCCCATGCCCGCGCCCAACAGGCCCACAGAGGCGACCTGACGTTCTTTCTCGCTACCGAATGTCAAGGTATGAAATGCCTTGGCGATCGCATACGCCTGCAAGACGCCGCCAGCGGCAGTAAAGGCCGCAGAGCCTTCACGCAAGGCCTTGGCGGTGGCATCGCCCCAGAGCTTGAGTTCATTGCCTGCCGGTGTCGCGACCTTGCCGGTCTGCTGGCCCACGTCTTCGCCGAATCGCCACACCTTGACCACTTGCTCGGCCAGGGCATCTGGCGTCTTGATCGCCATTGCCAGCGACCCGGCCAAGACCAGGCTCTTCACCTTGCCGGCCTGACGCGGCAGGCTTCCGATCGCCTGGCTGGCGGCTTCGGCGCTGGACTGGCGTAGGCGCTCTCCGGCCATCTGCCAGAACTGCACGGCCTGGCCGAAGCGAAGCTCCATTTGGATGGCCTCCTTCCCCGGGCCAGCCGCCTCCAGCAGCCCCGCCATCAAGCGCTCGAACGTGGCGCCCGCCGCAGCTGACCAGGCTTTTTTCTTCTCCATGCCCAGCGCCACGCCGCCGGCAACGGCAATCAGCGGATGCCCGGCGGCGGCGGCCAGCGTCTTCAAGGTGGGCAGCGAAGCGACGGTCTTGTCGTAGAACGGGAACGCCTTCAGCAGCCGCTGATCGGCTTTTAGCTGGCCGTCGGCCGCCTTGCTGCTGTCCTCGAACAGCTTGAACAGGTTCTTGGCCTCCTTGTGCAGCTTGGTCGCCTTGAACGCCTTGTGGAACGCGTCCTGGTTGCCAAGCAGCGCCCGCGTCAACAAGGCTTCCTTCTGTTCCGGATCGTCGGTGAGGAAATCGCCGTACCATTCCAGGCCCTTGTCGGTCATCGCGCCACCATTGGTGATGTCGGCCACCAGGCTGGCGAAGTGCAGGCCATCCATGCGGACCTGCTGCGAGCAGTCGTTGTCGGTCACCAACGTGCGTGCCGCCGACTGGATCCAGACCTGGTGGTCCAGCTCCACCTGGGCGAGCTTCTTGAGGTCGGCCTCCACCATTGTGGTGTAGCGCTGCAAAAATTCGCGGAAGGGATACGCGCCATCCTTGCTCTTGAGCTTGTCGAGCACTTGCTGCTTGAGCTTGGCCGCTTTCTGGTCCGGACCTCGCTCGGTCTGCAAGACGATCGTGCCCTTGCTGAAATCCGGAAGGTAGTCGCCGTCTGCGGCGATCCTTCCGCTTTCTTGGAAAAACGTTCCTGGCGGCAACTCCTTGTTCTCGACCATGCGGTCGAACTCGGCGCGCGTGACCTTCTTGCCGCCCATGCCGCGCTGCTTGAGTTCCTGCAGGTTCTGCTTGGCGGCAGCGTTGCGCTCATCAATTTCCTTCAACAGCCCTTCGATGCTGAGCGCTGTCTGCAAGCGCCAAGGGCGCTGTTCGCTTTGCTTGTCCTTGTCGTAGAGCCAGCGCTTTGCGCTGTTGCACTGGGTCAGGCGGGCGGTGGCGGTTTCTGCCGTCATGCCCACGGCATCCGGCACGCTGACGATCTTCAGCTGATCCAGCGTGTACTGCCCTTTGGTCGCCTTGACCAGCGTCTCGGCCTCTTGCATCAAGTGGGCGACGGTCTCGGGCCGTACGCCGGCCGTTCCAGCGGCCTCCCTTCCCTGAGATAACGGAGGGTATGGCGTATCCAGCAAGTGATTCTTGGGAGGAGACGGGTCGTAGTCGGCCACGATCGTTGCCACCGTCGCTGCGGTCAGGGGCATGGAGCGCGCGCAGGTGACGCTGGGAACGTCGATCATGGTCATGCGTGCGTCGCGCTTGCCGGAATCGGATGCATAAAATTCCCGCACCGGCCTGGACCACGGATGATCGCTGTAGCCCACCCAGACCTTGCCGGCGTGCCTGGGTTCGGGGATCACCAGCAGCATCGCGCTGGCGTAAGCGGCGGTGCGCTGGCAGGTGAAGGCGCTGTCGGCTTTGGCGCCGGAGTGCTCGATCATGTCCAGCGGATAGGGCGCAAGATAGCCGCCGTCGGACACCTGGAAGGCCTGCCAGCCCTTGTTCGCCTCCAATGCCGCCGTGTGCGGCGACGCGTAATAGACCATCAGATAGCCGGCACGCAAGGTGCGCATCACGTAGCGGCCGAAGCGCAGTGTCGGCCCTGCCACATCCTTGTCCAGCAACGCCGCGCACGCCTGCTGCTTCGGCTCGGCGTAGGCGGCGTCCGCCAGCCCTGGCCTGAGCACCAGAAAGGGCAACCCGGCCTTCACGCAAGCGGTGCATCCTGACGCCTGCCCGGCTGGCGTCGTCGCTGCCGCTTTCTGGGCGTTGGAGGAGTAGGTGGGTTGTTGACCATCAGCCATGTCGCATGTCCCTATCGGTGTCGGCCCGCCGGTCGCTGCGATTGAGTTCGTCGCGAATCCGGGTCCAGCCCTCGGGGTCCGGAATGTCTTCCAGCGCTTGCTTCAGCGTGGTTTCGCCGGCGATGGCCTTCGCCACCACGGACTGAACCCACGGGTGGTGGAGCAGGCGCAGGTGAACCTGGAAGAGATAGGCCGCCATCAAGGTGCGGTCCTGCCGTTGCGTCACGCCAGCGGCGTCGACCGCGATGGCTGCGCTGTGCGCCTGCGCAAGATAGTCGGCGGGGAGGTCACTGGCAAAGGATATCCAGCCCCGCAGTAGATCCTGCACCGTCTCGTTCAATGCCCCATGGACCCATTGCGTGGCGGTCAAGCTCAGCGCGCCAGGCTGGCGTTCCGAATTGGTCCGATAGGTGACCAGGCGATTGCGTCGATCCAGGACGGTCCACGCGCAGATCGGCCCCAGCAATCTGCTGCGTTGCTCATCGGACAATGCCGACCACATCCATTCCAGCACCCGCCGATCGTGCCAGCGGATCAACCTGCTCGTTCCGCCCGGCCCGGCGCGCAACTGCATGCAACGGGCCAGGTGACGCGCCAGTTGTGAGGGGTCGGCCGGCGACCCAAGCCAGAGCCAGCCCCCGATGCTGAAGCCACGTGCTGCCTCGACGGTCGGCATTCGCTGCTCTTCCACTGCACCGGCGACACTGGCCTCGAGCAAAGCGACGTTGCGCGCGTCCAGCCTGATCAGCCGCGGCCGTTGTGTGCCGGAGACGCTGGGATGCTTGATTGGTACTTCCCAAACGTTCGCGGCCGCGACTGGTGGCCACTCTTCCGGAAAAGGCTCTCTCAGCAAGGGGTCGATGAGAAGAAAGCACGCATCCGCGTCATCGCGTTGCAGATGCTCGCCTAACTGTCTAGCGATGGCGTCCAACATGTGTTCTTGCCCCTAGATGTACGCAGCGCCGCCAGCGGCCTTCGTCGTGGTGTCCTGCGGGCAAGGCTTCAACGTAGCGTTGGGCACGACAGCATTGCTGGTCGCCCCTTGCGGCCCCGTCCACACCTGCTGCCCGCCCTTGAACTCGATCGTCCCCGGCGCGCCCAGTTCGATGTCGTCGCCTTCCAGCTTGATGTAGGCGCCGGCCGCCGTGGCCAGCAGGTGCTTGGTCGGGGCGGCGATCTGGAGGTCGGCGGTGGTGCTGACGATGCGGACCTGGGTCTTGGCGGCGAGCTTGGCCAGGTTCTTGTGCGCGCGGGCGCTGAGCGTGCCTTGCGCGGCGTGCAGGGCGATGCCGCGCTCCTGGTTGGGGCTGCCGGCGACCGGGGCGCTGCCCTGAGTGTATAGCACCAGCCCGCCGGCCACCGCCAGCACCAGCTGCGCCTGGCTGGCCCAGTTCAAGGCGGTGCCGGCCAGCAGCGTGGTCTGCGTGCCCGACACCCACACCTGGTCGGCCGGGGTCAGGCTCATCACGCCCGCGCTGCCGCTGCCCAGCAGCGCCGGGCGGCTCCAGCCCGGCGCCTGGCCGTCGGCGCTTCCACCCTGCGTCGCCTTCAGGCTGGCCTGCAGGGTCTTGAGCCCGTCCTGGGCGGGGAGGCGGTCCGGGTCATTGGGCAGCTGCGCCTGCTGCTGCCGGGCCGCGTCGGCCAGCGCCTGCAGCAGCTGCTCGCCCTGTTCCAGCTGCGACAGCGCCTGGCTGGCCGCCAGCTGCTGCTGGCCCGGCTCGCTGCTCAGCAGCAGGCCCTGGCCGGCGCGCACCGCGCCGTAGGCCTGGGTGGACAGTTCCACCCCGTAGCCGCGCTCGCCTTCGCGCAGGTTGTCGCTGCCGCCCTTCAGGTGGCCCAGGGTCAAGGTGCTGGCGTGCTGGGTGGTCGACAGCTGCGCGCGGCCCTGGCCGGGGGTGTCGTCCAGACGCAGCTGCTGGTAACCGCCGGTGCCGTCCTGGCTTTGCGCCAGCGCCTGGCTCTTGAACCCGGTGAACACCGCGCCGTGCGCGTTGCCCTGGAACCACGCCGGCGCATTGCCGGTGGCCCCGGCCCCGCCGCCGCCGACCTGGTTGTGCGCCGCCTCGTCCTGGCCGCGCCCGTTGTACACGCTGCCGATCACCACCGGCCGGTCGATGTCCCCTTCCAGGAACCCCACCAGCACTTCCTGGCCCTTGCGCGGCAGCACCACGCCGCCCCAGTTGTCGCCGGCCCATGGCGTCATCACCCGCACCCAGGTCCACGCCGACGCGCTGCCCGGCGCGTTGTCCTCCCCGGCCGGGTGCGCCAGCGCGCTGCTGGCATCGGCACCGCGCTGGAACGGGAACTGCACCTTGATCCGGTGGTCGCGGTCGGACTGCACCGGGTCGCCGTCGCTGACCACGATCGCGCTCAGCGTGCCGGCCACCGTCGGCTTGGGATGCAGGCGCACGCCATGGCCGTCCTCGGTCTGCGGCCGGTACGTCGCCGTCGCCGGCAACGCGGTGAACTGGTTGCGATAGAACGCCACCTCAGCGGCGTCCTGCGCCGGCGCATACCCGCCGCCCAGGCCCGCCAACGCCGGCGGCAGCGGCGCGCCGGCCACCGCCACCGCGCCCAGCGACTGCTCCAGCGCATCGAATACGTCCGCGCCCAGGTTGTTGCGCGCCTGGTGCCGCACCTGCAGGCACAGGAACCGCGCATCGGCAGCCACGCTCGCATGCTGGCGCAGCCCGAAACGCGTGCCCGGCGCCAGTTGGCGCCAGCTGCCCTGGCCCTGGATGGTCTGCGCCGCCACCTGCTGCGCATCGAGCTGCTGCTGCGCGCGGCGCTGGCCGCGCGTGCTGTCTTGCCAGCCATAGGGGCCGGCGGTGTCCACGTCCTCGGCGCCGATGTCCCCCAGCGGCGTGCCCTCGGCGCCGGCCGGGCGCAGGCTCAGGCTGCGGTAGTCCCAGCTGGCCCGCGACAGCGTGGTCGGGCGCCAGCGACACGACCGCACCCACTGCTGCACGCTGTCCTGCTGCTCGGTGACGTCGGTGCGGTGATAGCGCACCGTGCCCAGCGCGGCGAAGGCGTGGTTGTGGTCCGACAGCACCAGGGTGTGGCTGCCCAGGCGCTCGCTGCCGGCATCGCCGGCATGCGCGAACCAGACATAGATCCCTTCTTCGGCCAGCAGCCGCTGCACGAAGGCCAGGTCGGTCTCTTCATACTGCGTGGTCAGGCTGCGCCTGGCGTACACGCGGCGGTCGGACAGCTCCCAGCGCCACGCCGGCGCCAGCGCGCCTTGCTCGGCGTAAAACGCAGCGCGGCGATTGAAATCGACATTGGGCAGCCCGAGCAACACTGGCTGGCCCAAACTTCTATCTGCGCTTTCGTAAGCGACTACGCTCCACCGCACGATCGTAGACGTCCTCACGATTTGCGAACTGCCCGATGTACTCCGGCTCAGGCCAACGATGGGGGTCGTTTGGTTGAATAGCACATTCGGCCTGAACTTTATTTGGCCACACGGGTTCTTTGCAGGTCTTGAATGTCAACCAACGACTGAGGGTCAACAGACCATAAATAGGAAATAGGAGGTGTCTGAACGGGAATAAAGTTGTCCCCATTACAAAGCAGACCCACATGTAACAGTTCTTCCAGCTGGGTTTGACGGAAAGTGTGATTACACCATCAAGCGGATGATCGACCACATGTTCTGGACCCGACTCCATGTATCGGCAAATAAACTCCCATTGCTCGCGAACCCTCAATTCATCGTCAGTACTATGTCCAACGGTGAAAGTGTCAGTGACATATCCATTGCTATCTAACAGGTGACAGCGGATGTCGCGCAGATTATTGTTTTGACTGCCTCGTCCAATATGAAAATATAAGGAACTATCATCCCAAGATGCCTTCACCACCTTTCCAGACTTCTCTTTAAAGAAGTACACCATTCTTCTTTTTCTATTGAATCGAACGGGACTGTAAGAATAAGTAAAAAGATCATGTCGGAGGAAAATTTTCCAGTATGTTATCCATCCAGCAATTACAATTGAGCCAAGTACAATCACCCCAAAAGCGACATCACTCGCGGTTGCGTCGCGGGCAATTGAACTAGACAACACCCACGCGGCTATAGCAGTAACAAACACGCAAATGCTTGAAGAAACTAGGGTTGGCGCCATGCCTTTAATCTTAAAAGAGCGATTGACGAACTCTATGTAGGTCGAGTTAAAAGAGATAAGCGACACCCCATCATCCGCCAACACGGCTTCGGATCGCCCCTTTAAAAGCTCGTCCCTTTTCTCCTGGGAATCCAAGCCCCTGTCAAGCTTAAACGGAGGAGTCCAGCCAGTAAGCATTTATGCGCCCCCTTTTGCTGTTGTAGCCATTGCCTTAAGCGCATTAGACTGCTCATCTAAGCTAGAAAATTCGCCGCTTTTATTTTGGCCCCAGTGCACCGATTTGTCTAACCATTTCTCCATCTCATCTGGCTTAAAGAACCCAACGACAACGCTTACAATAGCAACCAAAATAAGCATCAGAATAGCAAATGGAATTGCGACGCCAAAAATTATAAGTCCGGAAAGTAATATGGATGTCAGGCCTAGGCCAGCCATGGCAATCCCATACTTTTTGTTTAACGCGCCATCTTCCAAGCCGTCACTGACCATTAAAACCCCACTCACAAACCCACCGATAGCACCAAGCCATTTTCCTCCAGCAATAACCACTTCTGCTCGCGAAGCCGCATTGAGCATCAAACGTCCTAGTGGCTGCGCTAGCTTTTGTGAACCCCATGGAATACTTTTAGCAGCTGTGCCACTAAGTTCTATGGCATTGCCAGCAAGGGCTGCGACACCTGCGGCAAAATTCGATCCTTTAATTGCACTATCATTAACAGTGGATTTTTTATAATCTTCATAGAGCTTACCAAGGCTTGCGCCAGCAAAAATTGTAGCCACCACCCCCGTTTTGAACTCAAGGCTATTGAGCCTTCCTATGCTCTGTCTCAGTAAGGAATCGAACTCCTGTGAGCTTACTGCTGCGGCCACCTCACCAGCTCGGGCATTGCGCATGCTTCTAGCTCCAATGTCGAAACTCTGCCATTGAGCTACGCGATTGGTATCAACCAGCATCACCATATTGAACTTAAACTGCTTGCCTCCCGTCGTCCTGTCCACCTCGATTCCAGGTGTCATGGCGCTGCGGGCTGGCGAGCGCATTCCCTGGCCCGAGGATAAGCCGGCTTTGTAAGCCAACTGATTAGCTAGCGCGCGTGTGGCTTGCTTAGGCGTGGTATACATGCTCAGATCAATCAGCTGCATATTTGGAGAGCCCGCCCGCGCCACCGCTGACATCAGGCCCAGCTGCATCTTGTGAGGCAGCAGCAGGGCGCTGCCTTGCGCCATCAGATCCATAGCGCCGCCCACCATGCGCGCTAATGGGCCTGACAGTTGATAGATATATTTGGCCAACCCACTAAACGCGCCTTCCAATTCGTTGTTCGCGCCTTTTTCAAGTGCCTCCTTCAGGCCACTATAAAGCGCACCCGAGAAACCTAGCCAATCTGGTGAATCGGCCTGCTTCGAAGCGATAGCCTTCCATTGTTTTATCGCGCCGTCCAAATTCCAAACCATGGCACGTGAAAGAATCGACTCCTGCTTTGCAGGGTCTTGTTGCAAGGCGCTTGTGGCATAGTCGAATACCTTCCTGCGGCCTAGCGCGTCACTGATGATCGCCACAACCGATTCTTGATATTGCATTCCACTGCGAGTGTTAGCCGCGTCGAAACTGCAGATCATGTGCTGCTTGAAAGTATCACATTCCAGCCAAGCCACATATGCCTCGTCTAACGGAGTGATTAATTGCTCGCCAAGCTGTTTCAGCTCGTTGGTATATGTATTTTTAAGATAATCCTCGTAAGCGTTGCCGCCCTTTAGGTGCTTTTGATACTTCTCCCATGATTCGGCGCCCAAGCGCAATATCTCATCTTCATCTTCGACCTTAAACCAATCATCATCCCATTCTTGAACGGGGCGAGTAAATTGACTGGTATGTGCACGGCCAAATAGCGTCTGCATCACGGACTGTCCGATCATCGCGCGATCTTTTCGAGCAGTTTCCTCGCTTTCTACAGCGCCATTCTTAATTGCCTCACGCAGGGCCGTAATTGCGAGCGCCGACTCACGCTTTTCTTTTCTTTCTGGCTGCTCGGCCCATACAATCGCTTCTTCCAAGATAAGCTGATTCAGATCAGCCATTAGGCCAACTGGGTCGTCTATCGCCACGACGGCGGGGTCGACGCCTTTGCTATCAGGAGAAAGCTGGCCTGCTACTTGCCGCATGGTGGCGACAAGCGCGTCCACTCTGTCCTTGTCAAAACTCAACATATCCGTGAGGCTATGAGAAAATGCTGGGCCTGATGCAGAAACAGTGATCGCAGGTAACGTCTGTGGCCCCAAAAGGCCACTCTTGTTCGCAATTGAATAATCAGATGCTAAATGAAACTCTGCCACTTTGTCTTTCGCAGCATATATCGTGTCCATATGCGGCTGCGCACCACCACCTTTTGCCCAGGCGGCGACGTCGATACTTCGCATATGACGACGGCGATAGTCCGCCGATTGATGTTGCTTCAATATTTCATCTGTCCAGGCCGCTGACGAAAACGACAGCCAAATTTTACCTAACAGTTCAGGGTGATTCGCATCTGGTATCACCAAATAGCGCCCGGTCTGGCTAGCCGCCATTCGCGAACACGGCTGAGCATCACCCAACTTGGGCGCAGGGGCTCGCAGATCATATTCAACCAGATGCGCATCGTCGCTGACTACATAGCCACTCCATTGCTGACGCCTTTCGTTAAAAACATACAGATAGCCTGCTCGCAATAACCGCAATGTATATCGCGCGTAGTCGGGCGGCAGCTTAATTTGGGACGCAGAAAAAGGAGCGCTCAATTCCATGGGCAGCCGCTTGACAGACTGCACTCGCGACACCTCGTAACGCACCGGCAGGATAGGCAATCCCTTTTGATCGCAGATTGGGCACTTCTTGGACGGATCACAGGCCATATACACTCCATGTCTTGTTACTTGCAGCGCCAATTACGTCCTTACTCAGTTTCGTAATGTCCAGATCAAGGCATGCGCCTACATAGCTAACTTGACCCATCTGAACTTGTTCCAATCGTCGTGAGAGCTCAGGATGGTCATGGATGCCAAGATGCGTGAGCAGCACTTGTTCAACAAACAAAAAGATGTCAGATTCATCTTCCATGCCCCAGCGTTCATAGGCCTGTTCTATCACACTCGCTACAAAGCGAATGTCGCCAACTGGGATTCCCGCGCTTGTAAGATGAACGCTTGTACGATTCAGAACCCCAATTCGGCTTAGTACCCCCCATTGGGATTCGGTCAATTTCAGTCCAAGTCCGCCGGTGTCCGCTGAGCGTGGTTGATAAGCCCATGAACCATCTAGCAGGCGCCATGACCATTTCTCTATCGGCCCTAAGAGATAGTTGATCTGGCGCTCATCCAGAATCCACTGCAGATGACCAAACACGCGAGGGTCATAGAAGCGCAGGAGCATGCACTCCCTATCTGAGGTTTTTTGCAACATCTGCCTAGCCAAATGATTAACCACTTTTCTCTCGTCAGCGTCGCTTGTTAGAAGCGCACTGAAATACGTCATCCTAGGGTTAGACTTTTCCCACTCCTGCATATGGTCCAGCAACTCAATTTGGTGGGAATGGCTCAATGTGCTGAAATTTATTAGCCTCGGCAATATATCGGATTGCCCGCGAAGCTCTTTGGGAGCTATCGACACAGAAGGCCAGTTGATCCAAGCATCAACTTCAATTTGCAACGGATTGATTATTCCGTAGCGATGATTCGTGTAAAATCGATGATGCATGGTATTCAGCCCTGAATTAGGACGATCGCATCCCCGCCAGCATCCGCGGTCCGCGTTTTGAAATCGCACAATTTGAGCGCACTTGAGGGAGCGCTTGCCCCCGCACTTACCCCCTGCGGCCCCGTCCACACCTGCTGCCCGCCCTTGAACTCGATCGCCCCCGGCGCGCCCAGTTCGATGTCGTCGCCGTCCAGCTTGATGTAGGCGCCGGCCGCCGTGGCCAGCAGGTGCTTGGTCGGGGCGGCGATCTGGACGTCGGCGGTGGTGCTGACGATGCGGACCTGGGTCTTGGCGGCGAGCTTGGCCAGGTTCTTGTGCGCGCGGGCGCTGAGCGTGCCTTGCGCGGCGTGCAGGGCGATGCCGCGCTCCTGGTTGGGACTGCCCGCGACCGGGGCGCTGCCCTGGGTGTACAGCACCAGCCCGCCGGCCACCGCCAGCACCAGCTGCGCCTGGCTGGCCCAGTTCAGTGCGGTGCCGGCCAGCAGTGTGGTCTGCGTGCCCGACACCCACACCTGGTCGGCCGGGGTCAGGCTCATCACGCCCGCGCTGCCGCTGCCCAGCAGCGCCGGGTGGCTCCAGCCCGGCGCCTGGCCGTCGCCACCCTGGAGCTGGCCGGCCGCGCTGCCGCTCTGGGTCGCCTGCAGGCTGGCCTGCAGGGTCTTGAGTCCTTCCTGGGCGGGGAGGCGGTCCGGGTCATTGGGCAGCTGCGCCTGCTGCTGCCGGGCCGCGTTGGCCAGCCCCTGCAGCAGCTGCTCGCCCTGTGCCAGCTGCGCCAGCGCCTGGCTGGCCGCCAGCTGCTGCTGGCCCGGCTCGCTGCTCAGCAGCAGGCCCTGGCCGGCGCGCACCGCGCCGTAGGCCTGGGTGGACAGTTCCACCCCGTAGCCGCGCTCGCCTTCGCGCAGGTTGTCGCTGCCGCCCTTCAGGTGGCCCAGGGTCAAGGTGCTGGCGTGCTGGGTGGTCGACAGCTGCGCGCGGCCCTGGCCGGGGGTGTCGTCCAGACGCAGCTGCTGGTAACCGCCGGTGCCGTCCTGGCTTTGCGCCAGCGCCTGGCTCTTGAACCCGGTGAACACCGCGCCGTGCGCGTTGCCCTGGAACCACGCCGGCGCATTGCCGGTGGCCCCGGCCCCGCCGCCGCCGACCTGGTTGTGCGCCGCATCGGCCTGGCCGCGCCCGTTGTAGACGCTGCCGATCACCACCGGCCGGTCGATGTCCCCTTCCAGGAACCCCACCAGCACTTCCTGGCCCTTGCGCGGCAGCACCACGCCGCCCCAGTTGTCCCCGGCCCACGGCGTCATCACCCGCACCCAGGTCCACGCCGACGCGCTGCCCGGCGCGTTGTCCTCGCCCCCCGGATGCGCCAGCGCGCTGCTGGCGTCGGCACCGCGCTGGAACGGGAACTGCACCTTGATCCGGTGGTCGCGGTCGGACTGCACCGGGTCCCCGTCGCTGACCACGATCGCGCTCAGCGTGCCGGCCACCGTCGGCTTGGGATGCAGGCGCACGCCATGGCCGTCCTCGGTCTGCGGCCGGTACGTCGCGGTGGCCGGTATCGCGGTGAACTGGTTGCGGTAGAACGCCACCGCCGCCTCGTCCTGCGGCACCGCATACCCCCTGCTCAGGCCGGCCAGCGCCGGCGGCAGCGGCGCCCCGGCCACCGCCACATCGCCCAGCGACTGCTCCAGCGCATCGAACACCTCCGCGCCCAGGGTGTTGCGCGCCTGGTGCCGCACCTGCAGGCACAGGAACCGCGCATCGGCCGCCACGCTCGCATGCTGGCGCAGGCCAAAGCGCGTGCCCGGGGCCAGCTGGCGCCAGCAACCCTGGCCCTCGATGATGTGCGCCGTCACCCGCTGCGCATCCAGCTGCTGCTGCGCGCGGCGCTGCCCGCGCATGCTGTCTTGCCAACCGTACGGGCCGGCGGTGTCCACGTCCTCGGCGCCGATGTCGCCCAGCGGCGTGCCCTCGGCGCCGGCCGGGCGCAGGCTCAGGCTGCGTGCGCTGGCGGCGCTGCAATATAGTGGCTCCACTGCAAACTATTTGTAGAGGCTTTTATAGGATTCCCATAAATCCCCCAAGAAACTCTTGTCGGGCTTGGTCTCGATCTTCTGCATCGGGCGGCGGTTCAGATAGTGCTTGGATGCGACGAACGACCCGTACGCAGCCTCAAGGCTGCTCTCTGCCATGCTGTCGTGGACATATTCAAGAAATCCACCATACAGCGCCTCCACCGCTGGCAGTCGCTTGCCAGGGTTGTTCCATATCCAATAAAGCGCTTGGCCTTGCGGATCAGTGACAAACAGATTGGAGGCAACCTCTCCGTCGAGCTGTTTCTTTGCCTGTTGCATGTCGAAGCTATCCACCGAACGCGCGTTGCGTTCCAGGTACCTCAGTTCGGCTGCGAGCTTGTCATACCGGCCTTTGGCGGCAGGGTATTTGGGGACACCCAGCAACCAAGAGCCCGTTTGTTCATTGGCAGTCTTGGCGAATTGCTCGTACCACATCCGCAGCCACTGAATGTAGATGATCATATGCCCCTTCATCTGCCCCTGGATGTCCTTGGGCAGCGTGCGCACCACCAGCGGCTCCGGCGGCACATAACACTGAGTTTCCTGCTCGGCGGTGCGTTGGCCGGGCTTGGTGTAGGTGCAGACGTATGGCAGATTCAAGCGAATTACTGCGGGGCTGATTTCTTTTGCCTCTTCGACCAGCGCAGTTACAGTGGTGCGATATTTTCTTTGAAATTCTTGCACTTCACTAGAAATTATGAATTTCACATACAAAGCGATATCGAGATCTTCTAATTGGGTTAAGCTCGGCATGGGAATTCCCGCACCGTAAGCTCGGTTGTACATCATCTGTAGCGGATAGCGGGCCATTCCATCGAGCACCCCCGCTTCCTCAGCCTCGGCTCCACCTCCCACGTCCACCTGGCTTCCCGGGAACAAGAGCTCCTGACGATTTCCAGTTGCGCCCGGACTGCCGCCGATCATCGTCAATGGCTTGTAGAAGCGCAGCTCATGCGCCGCCGCATAATGCACGCAGCATTCGACCTCGGGCAGCAACGTCATCTCCGACGACACCTTGTTGCTGAGCGGGATGAATCCGGTTAACAGGTTATCGTCATAGCGATTCGTCACGCAATCGAACAGGCCCATAAAGCGGATCTTGACCTCGACCGCTTGGTAGCGGCCACTCGCGCAGATGTCGTCGATCAGCAGCTTGCTGAACGCAAGCGCGATCCCGCCGCCCATGTCGTAGCCAAAGATCGCCACGTTGACCCTGTGCACCGGCAGCCTGGCCTTGGCCAGTGCGAACGCGGCCTTGAAATCGGTCTCGGCCGACTTCAGGCGCGTATCCACGCCCGTGTTGAACAGCGCCGCACCCAGGGTCGAGTCGCGGATCAGTCCGAGGCTTTCGGCCGCATAGCCAGCGGTATTCTTGGCCACGGCCGCGCCAGCATCCTTGGCTGCGCGCCACGGGTGCCTGACTACCTCTTTCCAGAGCGCACGCCATTCCTTGCGCAATGTTTTCCAGCCTTGCTTAGCCACCGTGGTAACGGGCTTCTGGACGGTTTTGACAATCTGCTTCCCTTGCTTGCTAGCGCGATCTACCACCTCGCCAGCGGTCCAGACCGCACGATGCGCGTAGGACTTGTCACTCAGCCGTTCGCTTTCCTTCCAGACATCCAGCACCGCGCCCTTGGCGATATCCTTCGGTGCGGAGCTGACCTTGTCCTCGATCTCCGTGCCGGCCTTGTCACCCAGGGCCGCTGCAAGTGCAGCGTTCTCGGGGTCGAACTCTGCGCCAAGACCAGGGTAATAAAAGCGACGCGCAGACTTATCCACGTCATCAATTAAAGCTGAATATATCTTTACTATATTACTCTCAGGTCCGGATTTATTAGTAAAACCAAAACCGTCAAAGAAGAAACTCAACCAGAGAACCTGCTGGCAGGCCGGGCATCTCTGTTCAGCCTGGACTTTTGCGCGATCAAGAAATGCGCGCTTTTGGTCTGCATCTTTACTTTCTTTTCTCACCTGACTCACTTGGACTCTCCTTTTCCATCGGACGTTGCGGGCAACTCTTCTGCCCCCATATCATCTACCCACTGTAACGAGGCGGTTCCATTTTTCCGGAAATAGACACGAAAATACCGTGATCCGCTTGATTCAGGCTGAGGGATGGTGACCTTTAAAAAATGTTCCTCAGCTCTCTTCCCCGCATAAAAGTCCTCCTTGGAAATAACAAAACTCCACTGCAAATTAACAGTCTTTCCAGGCGTAATATTACAGCCGCAGGAGAATGCTCCACCGCCTCCCCACGTATCACCACTTTCTCGTCCTGATGGATTTCCAAAACAGCCTGAGCTGGATTCATTATCCAGCCAAAACTCATGGATTTTTTTTTCGTACTCATTGTAGCCAGTGACGCACACCGTTCTCGACTGCGAGAAACCGTCTCTGCAACCGCCCAGCAAGAAGATAAACGCCACCATCAAAAATCTAAGAATGCTCATAGGTACCTCAAAGATCATACGTCTTTAGCAATAGCACCTGCTGGCAGGCCGGGCATCTCTGTTCAGCCTCGACTTTTGCGCGATCAAGACATGCGCGCTTTTGGTCTGCATCTTTACTTTCTTTTCTCACCTGACTCACTTGGAATCTCCTTTTCCATCGGACGTTGCGGGCAACTCTTCTGCCCCCATATCATCTACCCATTGCAAAGACGCCGTTCCATTCTTGCGAAAGTAAATCCTAAAATATCGTGAACTGGATGATTGTGGCTGCGGCGTTTGGACTCTGATGGTGTGCTCCTCGGGCTTCACACCAGAATCGTACTCCTGCCTAGTCTGCTCGAATGTCCAGTAAAGGTTGACAACCTTACCAGGCGTTACTTTACAGCCACAAGAAAATTTCCCACCACCACCCCAAGGATTTCCGTCTTTACGCCCAGGAGGATTCCCAAAGCAGCCAGATTTTGACTCGTTATCCAGCCAAAACTCATAGATCTGCTTTTCGTACTCATTATATCCAGTCGCGCATACGGTTCTGGATTGAGAAAACCCATCCTTGCCACCGCCCAGCAAGAAGATAAACGCCACCATCAAAAATCTAAGCATGCTCATAGGTACCTCAAAGATCATACGTCTTTAGCAATAGCACCTGCTGGCAGGCCGGGCATCTCTGTTCAGCCTGGACTTTTGCGCGATCAAGAAATGCGCGCTTTTGGTCTGCATCTTTACTTTCTTTTCTCGCCTGACTCACTTGGACTCTCCTTTTCCATCGGACGTTGCGGGCAACTCTTCTGCCCCCATATCATCTACCCACTGTAACGAGGCAGTTCCATTTTTCCGGAAATAGACACGAAAATACCGTGATCCGCTTGATTCAGGCTGAGGGATGGTGACCTTTAAAAAATGTTCCTCAGCTCTCTTCCCCGCATAAAAGTCCTCCTTGGAAATAACAAAAATCCACTGCAAATTAACAGTCTTTCCAGGCGTGACATTACATCCACAAGAAAACTTCCCACCACCTCCCCACAAATTCCCATCAGTCCGACCTGGGGGATTCCCAAAGCAGCCAGATTTTGACTCATTATCCAGCCAGAACTCATGGATTTTTTTTTCGTACTCATTGTAACCAGTGACGCACACCGTTCTCGACTGCGAGAAACCATCCTTGCAACCGCCCAGCAAGAAGATAAACGCCACCATCAAAAATCTAATAATTCTCATATTATAGGCGCCTCAAAGATCGTCCTTATTTAGCAATAGATGGGGTTGAAGGAATCTCATCAGCGCCCATGTCGTCTACCCATTACAGCGAGGCAGTTCCATTCTTTCGAAGATAAACTCGCTTCTCATATCTGGCGCTCTTGCGTGCTCGCCCCGTCATAGGCCCCGTCGAACAGTTTCTCGCAGAGCGCGGCGTCGTCGGCGCGGTGCTCATGCACGATGGCCGACAGCCGTGCGTGCCAGGTGGCATCGAGATCCAGGTGCACCACCGCCGTGCAGCAGCGATAGAGCAGCGGTTCCGCTTCCAGCCCCGCCGCCAGCAGCACGTCCTGCATCACGGACAGTTTCTTCCACGTCTGGAAGGGATCGGCATCGACCGGCAGCGTACCGTTGCGCTTCAGGTCCGCAGCAATGCGATCCAGCCGGCCGAGCGCGTCCAGACCTTGCAGCTCGGGTGGGGTGAGCGCAAGGCGTGCGGCGGGCCGGACGGGCCTGCGCTCCGGCGAGGGACGCAGTGCCAGCGGGGCGGCGTCACGACCGATGCACACCCATGCATCGGCGCAGGACAGGAAGGCATCCAGCTTGTTGGCCTCCACCGCCCTGGGCAGCGCCTGCAGCACCGCCGCATCGTAATAGCGGAGCAATCCCTTCTTGCCGCCGGGCAGGAACACGTCGGCGCGTTTCGCCAATGCCTCGGCCAGTTGGGCGATGGGCAGCGCGCTGGAGAGTGCGACGAAGGCGAACGGCCTGCGCGGCAGATGCCTGTTCAACAGCGCATCGACCCAGGCGGCTTCGTAGTCCATCAGCAACGCACACACCGATGGATCGACGCTTTCGGGGTGATCTTTCAGCACATTGTGGACGCGCTGCTCGCCGATCATCTCCTTCCACGGCATCGCATTGATGGGCAGCTGCGCGGCATCCAGCAGCAGGAACACCCCGCTGCCCTCACGGTGGCGATGGGGGGCGAGGAAGGTGGACCACGATTCAAAGAGCGGATGCATGACCGATCACCCGCGCGATGCGACGGCTTCGTGCCGGGATGCCAGATCGCGCATGCATTCCAGGCATACCGGCTTGTCCGCCGAGGGCAGCTGCACGCGGGTGCTAAAGCCCTGCGGCCCCGCCCACACCCGGTTGCCGCCCTTGAACGCGATCACCCCCGGCGCGCCCAGTTCGATGTCGTCGCCTTCCAGCTTGATGTAGGCGCCGGCCGCCGTGGCCAGCAGGTGCTTGGTCGGGGCGGCGATCTGGAGGTCGGCGGTGGTGCTGACGATGCGGACCTGGGTCTTGGCGGCGAGCTTGGCCAGGTTCTTGTGCGCGCGGGCGCTGAGCGTGCCTTGCGCGGCGTGCAGGGCGATGCCGCGCTCCTGGTTGGGGCTGCCGGCGACCGGGGCGCTGCCCTGAGTGTATAGCACCAGCCCGCCGGCCACCGCCAGCACCAGCTGCGCCTGGCTGGCCCAGTTCAAGGCGGTGCCGGCCAGCAGCGTGGTCTGCGTGCCCGACACCCACACCTGGTCGGCCGGGGTCAGGCTCATCACGCCCGCGCTGCCGCTGCCCAGCAGCGCCGGGCGGCTCCAGCCCGGCGCCTGGCCGTCGCCGCCCTGGAGCTGGCCCGCGGCGCTGCCGTTCTGGGTCGCCTGCAGGCTGGCCTGCAGGGTCTTGAGTCCTTCCTGGGCGGGGAGGCTGTCCGGGTCATTAGGCAGCTGCGCCTGCTGTTGCCGGGCCGCCTCGGCCAGCCCCTGCAGCAGCTGCTCGCCCTGTGCCAGCTGCGCCAGCGCCTCGCTCGCCGCCAGCTGCTGCTGGCCCGCCGCGCTGCTCAGCAGCAGGCCCTGGCCGGCGCGCACCGCGCCGTAGGCCTGGGTGGACAGTTCCACCCCGTAGCCGCGCTCGCCTTCGCGCAGGTTGTCGCTGCCGCCCTTCAGGTGGCCCAGGGTCAAGGTGCTGGCGTGCTGGGTGGTCGACAGCTGCGCGCGGCCCTGGCCGGGGGTGTCGTCCAGCCGCAGCTGCTGGTAACCGCCGGTGCCGTCCTGGCTCTGCGCCAGCGCCTGGCTCTTGAACCCGGTGAACACCGCGCCGTGCGCATTGCCCTGGAACCACGCCGGCGCATTGCCGGTGGCCCCGGCCCCGCCGCCGCCGACCTGGTTGTGCGCCGCGTCGGCCTGGCCGCGCCCGTTGTACACGCTGCCGATCACCACCGGCCGGTCGATGTCCCCTTCCAGGAACCCCACCAGCACTTCCTGGCCCTTGCGCGGCAGCACCACGCCGCCCCAGTTGTCCCCGGCCCACGGCGTCATCACCCGCACCCAGGTCCACGCCGACGCGCTGCCCGGCGCGTTGTCCTCGCCCCCCGGATGCGCCAGCGCGCTGCTGGCGTCGGCACCGCGCTGGAACGGGAACTGCACCTTGATCCGGTGGTCGCGGTCGGACTGCACCGGGTCCCCGTCGCTGACCACGATCGCGCTCAGCGTGCCGGCCACCGTCGGCTTGGGATGCAGCCGCACGCCGTGCCCGTCCTCAGTCTGCGGCCGGTAAGTCGCCGTGGCCGGCAATGCGGTGAAGTGGTTGCGATAGAACGCCACCTCAGCGTCGTCCTGCGCAGGCGCATCGCCGCCGCTCAGGCCCGCCAGCGCCGGCGGCAGCGGCGCGCCGGCCACCGCCACCGCGCCCAGCGACTGCTCCAGCGCATCGAATACGTCCGCGCCCAGGTTGTTGCGCGCCTGGTGCCGCACCTGCAGGCACAGGAACCGCGCATCGGCCGCCACCCCGGCATGCTGGCTCAGCGCGAAGCGCGTGCCCGGCGCCAGCTGGCGCCAGCTGCCCTGGCCCTCGATGGTCTGCGCCGCCACCTGCTGCGCATCGAGCTGCTGCTGCGCGCGGCGCTGGCCGCGCGTGCTGTCTTGCCAGCCGTACGGGCCGGCGGTGTCCACGTCCTCGGCGCCGATGTCGCCCAGCGGCGTGCCCTCGGCGCCGGTCGGGCGCAGGCTCAGGCTGCGGTAGTCCCAGCTGGCCCGCGACAGCGTGGTCGGGCGCCAGCGACACGACCGCACCCACTGCTGCACGCTGTCCTGCTGCTCGGTGACGTCGGTGCGGTGGTAGCGCACCGTGCCCAGCTCGGCGAAGGCGTGGTTGTGGTCCGACAGCACCAGGGTGTGGCTGCCCAGGCGCTCGCTGCCGGCATCGCCGGCATGCGCGAACCAGACATAGATCCCTTCCTCGGCCAGCAGCCGCTGCACGAAGGCCAGGTCGGTCTCTTCATACTGCGTGGTCAGGCTGCGCTTGGCGTACACGCGGCGGTCGGCCAGCTCCCAGCGCCAGGCCGGCGCCAGCGCGCCTTGCTCGGCGTAAAACGCAGCGCGGCGATCGAAATCGACATTGGGCAGCCCGAGCAACACTGGCTGGCCCCAACTTCTATCTGCGCTTTCGTAAGCGACTACGCTCCACCGCACGATCGTAGACGTCCTTACGATTTGCGAACTGCCCGATGTACTCAGGCTCAGGCCAATGATGGAGATCGTTGGGTTGAATAGCACATCCGGCCTGAACTTCCTTTGGCCACACGGGCTCTTTGCACGTTTTGAATGTCAGCCACCGAGTCAATGTGAGCAGACCATAAATGGGAAACAATGCATGCCTCAATGGGAACAAGTTTGTTCCCATTGCAAAGCAGACCCACATATAGCAGTTACGCCAACTTGGCTTGACTGATAAAGTAATTACACCATCAAGCGGATGATCAACAGCGCGCTCAGGGCCAAGCTCCATGTAGCGACGTATAAATTCCCATTGCTCACGTACACGCAACTCGTCGTCGGTACTATGGCCTACCGTGTAAGTGCCAGAAATCCAGCCATGCTCGTCTAGAATATGGCAACGAAGATCCCGCAAGTTTTTGTTCTGAGCGCCATGCCCAATATGGAAATATACGGAATCACTACCCCAAGGTACAGTCACCACCCCCCCAGGGCCGTTGTGTCGAAAAAAATGAATATTGCCTTCATTTCGGCAGAAGCGCACTGGATAGTGTGTATAAGAAAAAAGATCATGGCGGAGATGAATTTTCCAAAAAAAAGCTCCCCAGGATAAAATAAATAATGCCATAACAAAACCAAAAATATTTTCAAAAGCACTTCCGGGATCTCTAACAATAAGACTTGCAATAAAAAAAGACATAAGTGCCAGAAATAAGACCGCCGCTCCAGCTCCAGCGGTAGCCGACATGCCTTTTATCTTAAATGTCCTATCAACAAATTCGGCGAAGTTAGAGTTAAATGAGATGAGCGATAGGCTATCCTCAGGAATAACATCCTGACTCACTCCAAATGGCAGAAAATCATTCCTTTCTTGTAGTGAGAGAGGCCTATCCAACTTAAAGGGAGGATGCCATCCAGTAAGCATGATTTATTCTGCACCTTTGGCGGAAAATTTTGTTATTGCCAACTGCTGATCTTCTAGCGACGAAAATCTGCCGCTTCCATTAATTCCCCAGTGCATCGCTTTATCTAGCCAGCGCTCAACTTCATCCGGTTTAAAAAGTGAAACAACCACGCTAAGAACGGCTATCAAGATCAACATCAAAATCGCAACCGGCGCCATCCAGCCAAAAAGTATCATAAAAGAAAGAGCCACAGAGGCTGCGCCAAGGCTCATGATTGATATTCCATATGCTCTGTTAACGCTATAATCCGCACTGCCTTCATTAATCATGATGACCCCAGCAACAAACGCAGCGATAGCACCAAGCCATTTTCCTCCAGCAATAACCACTTCTGCTCGCGAAGCCGCATTGAGCATCAAACGTCCTAGTGGCTGCGCTAGCTTTTGTGAACCCCATGGAATACTTTTAGCAGCTGTGCCACTAAGTTCTATGGCATTGCCAGCAAGGGCTGCGACACCTGCGGCAAAATTCGATCCTTTAATTGCACTATCATTAACAGTGGATTTTTTATAATCTTCATAGAGCTTACCAAGGCTTGCGCCAGCAAAAATTGTAGCCACCACCCCCGTTTTGAACTCAAGGCTATTGAGCCTTCCTATGCTCTGTCTCAGTAAGGAATCGAACTCCTGTGAGCTTACTGCTGCGGCCACCTCACCAGCTCGGGCATTGCGCATGCTTCTAGCTCCAATGTCGAAACTCTGCCATTGAGCTACGCGATTGGTATCAACCAGCATCACCATATTGAACTTAAACTGCTTGCCTCCCGTCGTCCTGTCCACCTCGATTCCAGGTGTCATGGCGCTGCGGGCTGGCGAGCGCATTCCCTGGCCCGAGGATAAGCCGGCTTTGTAAGCCAACTGATTAGCTAGCGCGCGTGTGGCTTGCTTAGGCGTGGTATACATGCTCAGATCAATCAGCTGCATATTTGGAGAGCCCGCCCGCGCCACCGCTGACATCAGGCCCAGCTGCATCTTGTGAGGCAGCAGCAGGGCGCTGCCTTGCGCCATCAGATCCATAGCGCCGCCCACCATGCGCGCTAATGGGCCTGACAGTTGATAGATATATTTGGCCAACCCACTAAACGCGCCTTCCAATTCGTTGTTCGCGCCTTTTTCAAGTGCCTCCTTCAGGCCACTATAAAGCGCACCCGAGAAACCTAGCCAATCTGGTGAATCGGCCTGCTTCGAAGCGATAGCCTTCCATTGTTTTATCGCGCCGTCCAAATTCCAAACCATGGCACGTGAAAGAATCGACTCCTGCTTTGCAGGGTCTTGTTGCAAGGCGCTTGTGGCATAGTCGAATACCTTCCTGCGGCCTAGCGCGTCACTGATGATCGCCACAACCGATTCTTGATATTGCATTCCACTGCGAGTGTTAGCCGCGTCGAAACTGCAGATCATGTGCTGCTTGAAAGTATCACATTCCAGCCAAGCCACATATGCCTCGTCTAACGGAGTGATTAATTGCTCGCCAAGCTGTTTCAGCTCGTTGGTATATGTATTTTTAAGATAATCCTCGTAAGCGTTGCCGCCCTTTAGGTGCTTTTGATACTTCTCCCATGATTCGGCGCCCAAGCGCAATATCTCATCTTCATCTTCGACCTTAAACCAATCATCATCCCATTCTTGAACGGGGCGAGTAAATTGACTGGTATGTGCACGGCCAAATAGCGTCTGCATCACGGACTGTCCGATCATCGCGCGATCTTTTCGAGCAGTTTCCTCGCTTTCTACAGCGCCATTCTTAATTGCCTCACGCAGGGCCGTAATTGCGAGCGCCGACTCACGCTTTTCTTTTCTTTCTGGCTGCTCGGCCCATACAATCGCTTCTTCCAAGATAAGCTGATTCAGATCAGCCATTAGGCCAACTGGGTCGTCTATCGCCACGACGGCGGGGTCGACGCCTTTGCTATCAGGAGAAAGCTGGCCTGCTACTTGCCGCATGGTGGCGACAAGCGCGTCCACTCTGTCCTTGTCAAAACTCAACATATCCGTGAGGCTATGAGAAAATGCTGGGCCTGATGCAGAAACAGTGATCGCAGGTAACGTCTGTGGCCCCAAAAGGCCACTCTTGTTCGCAATTGAATAATCAGATGCTAAATGAAACTCTGCCACTTTGTCTTTCGCAGCATATATCGTGTCCATATGCGGCTGCGCACCACCACCTTTTGCCCAGGCGGCGACGTCGATACTTCGCATATGACGACGGCGATAGTCCGCCGATTGATGTTGCTTCAATATTTCATCTGTCCAGGCCGCTGACGAAAACGACAGCCAAATTTTACCTAACAGTTCAGGGTGATTCGCATCTGGTATCACCAAATAGCGCCCGGTCTGGCTAGCCGCCATTCGCGAACACGGCTGAGCATCACCCAACTTGGGCGCAGGGGCTCGCAGATCATATTCAACCAGATGCGCATCGTCGCTGACTACATAGCCACTCCATTGCTGACGCCTTTCGTTAAAAACATACAGATAGCCTGCTCGCAATAACCGCAATGTATATCGCGCGTAGTCGGGCGGCAGCTTAATTTGGGACGCAGAAAAAGGAGCGCTCAATTCCATGGGCAGCCGCTTGACAGACTGCACTCGCGACACCTCGTAACGCACCGGCAGGATAGGCAATCCCTTTTGATCGCAGATTGGGCACTTCTTGGACGGATCACAGGCCATATACACTCCATGTCTTGTTACTTGCAGCGCCAATTACGTCCTTACTCAGTTTCGTAATGTCCAGATCAAGGCATGCGCCTACATAGCTAACTTGACCCATCTGAACTTGTTCCAATCGTCGTGAGAGCTCAGGATGGTCATGGATGCCAAGATGCGTGAGCAGCACTTGTTCAACAAACAAAAAGATGTCAGATTCATCTTCCATGCCCCAGCGTTCATAGGTCTGTTCTATCACACTCGCTACAAAGCGAATGTCGCCAACTGGGATTCCCGCGCTTGTAAGATGAACGCTTGTACGATTCAGAACCCCAATTCGGCTTAGTACCCCCCATTGGGATTCGGTCAATTTCAGTCCAAGTCCGCCGGTGTCCGCTGAGCGTGGTTGATAAGCCCATGAACCATCTAGCAGGCGCCATGACCATTTCTCTATCGGCCCTAAGAGATAGTTGATCTGGCGCTCATCCAGAATCCACTGCAGATGACCAAACACGCGAGGGTCATAGAAGCGCAGGAGCATGCACTCCCTATCTGAGGTTTTTTGCAACATCTGCCTAGCCAAATGATTAACCACTTTTCTCTCGTCAGCGTCGCTTGTTAGAAGCGCACTGAAATACGTCATCCTAGGGTTAGACTTTTCCCACTCCTGCATATGGTCCAGCAACTCAATTTGGTGGGAATGGCTCAATGTGCTGAAATTTATTAGCCTCGGCAATATATCGGATTGCCCGCGAAGCTCTTTGGGAGCTATCGACACAGAAGGCCAGTTGATCCAAGCATCAACTTCAATTTGCAACGGATTGATTATTCCGTAGCGATGATTCGTGTAAAATCGATGATGCATGGTATTCAGCCCTGAATTAGGACGATCGCATCCCCGCCAGCATCCGCGGTCCGCGTTTTGAAATCGCACAATTTGAGCGCACTTGAGGGAGCGCTTGCCCCCGCACTTACCCCCTGCGGCCCCGTCCACACCTGCTGCCCGCCCTTGAACTCGACCGTCCCCGGCGCGCCCAGTTCGATGTCGTCGCCGTCCAGCTTGATGTAGGCGCCGGCCGCCGTGGCCAGCAGGTGCTTGGTCGGGGCGGCGAGCTGGACGTCGGCGGTGGTGCTGACGATGCGGACCTGGGTCTTGGCGGCGAGCTTGGCCAGGTTCTTGTGCGCGCGGGCGCTGAGCGTGCCTTGCGCGGCGTGCAGGGCGATGCCGCGCTCCTGGTTGGGACTGCCCGCGACCGGGGCGCTGCCCTGGGTGTACAGCACCAGCCCGCCGGCCACCGCCAGCACCAGCTGCGCCTGGCTGGCCCAGTTCAGTGCGGTGCCGGCCAGCAGTGTGGTCTGCGTGCCCGACACCCACACCTGGTCGGCCGGGGTCAGGCTCATCACGCCCGCGCTGCCGCTGCCCAGCAGCGCCGGGCGGCTCCAGCCCGGCGCCTGGCCGTCGGCGCTGCCACCCTGCGTCGCCTTCAGGCTGGCCTGCAGGGTCTTGAGTCCTTCCTGGGCGGGGAGGCGGTCCGGGTCATTAGGCAGCTGCGCCTGCTGTTGCCGGGCCGCCTCGGCCAGCCCCTGCAGCAGCTGCTCGCCCTGTGCCAGCTGCGCCAGCGCCTCGCTCGCCGCCAGCTGCTGCTGGCCCGCCGCGCTGCTCAGCAGCAGGCCCTGGCCGGCGCGCACCGCGCCGTAGGCCTGGGTGGACAGTTCCACCCCGTAGCCGCGCTCGCCTTCGCGCAGGTTGTCGCTGCCGCCCTTCAGGTGGCCCAGGGTCAAGGTGCTGGCGTGCTGGGTGGTCGACAGCTGCGCGCGGCCCTGGCCGGGGGTGTCGTCCAGCCGCAGCTGCTGGTAACCGCCGGTGCCGTCCTGGCTCTGCGCCAGCGCCTGGCTCTTGAACCCGGTGAACACCGCGCCGTGCGCGTTGCCCTGGAACCACGCCGGCGCATTGCCGGTGGCCCCGGCCCCGCCGCCACCGACCTGGTTGTGCGCCGCATCGGCCTGGCCGCGCCCGTTGTAGACGCTGCCGATCACCACCGGCCGGTCGATGTCCCCTTCCAGGAACCCCACCAGCACTTCCTGGCCCTTGCGCGGCAGCACCACCCCGCCCCAGTTGTCGCCGGCCCATGGCGTCATCACCCGCACCCAGGTCCACGCCGACGCGCTGCCCGGCGCGTTGTCCTCGCCCCCCGGATGCGCCAGCGCGCTGCTGGCGTCGGCACCGCGCTGGAACGGGAACTGCACCTTGATCCGGTGGTCGCGGTCGGACTGCACCGGGTCGCCGTCGCTGACCACGATCGCGCTCAGCGTGCCGGCCACCGTCGGCTTGGGATGCAGGCGCACGCCATGGCCGTCCTCGGTCTGCGGCCGGTAGGTCGCCGTGGCCGGCAGCGCGGTGAACTGGTTGCGGTAGAACTCCACCGACGCATCGTCTTGCGGCGGCGCATCGCCGGCGCCCAGGCCCGCCAGCGCCGATGGCAGCGGTGCGCCGGCCACGGTCACCGCGCCCAGCGATTGCTCCAGCGCGTCGAACACCTCCGCACCCAGGTTGTTGCGTGCCTGGTGCCGCACCTGCAGGCACAGGAACGCCGCATCGGCCGCCACGCCCGCATGCTGGCGCAGGCCAAAGCGCGTGCCCGGGGCCAGCTGGCGCCAGCTGCCCTGGCCCTCGATGGTCTGCGCCGCCACCTGCTGCGCATCGAGTTGCTGCTGCGCGCGGCGCTGGCCGCGCGTGCTGTCCTGCCAACCGTGCGGGCCGGCGGTGTCCACGTCCTCGGCGCCGATGTCGCCCAGCGGCGTGCCCTCGGCGCCGGCCGGGCGCAGGCTGCGGCTGCGGTAGTCCCAGCTGGCCCGCGACAGCGTGGTCGGGCGCCAGCGACACGACCGCACCCACTGCTGCACGCTGTCCTGATGCTCGGTCACGTCGGTGCGGTGATAGCGCACCGTGCCCAGCTCGGCGAAGGCGTGGTTGTGGTCCGACAGCACCAGCGTGTGGCTGCCCAGGCGCTCGCTGCCGGCATCGCCGGCATGCGCGAACCAGACATAGATCCCTTCTTCGGCCAGCAGCCGCTGCACGAAGGCCAGGTCGGTCTCCTCATACTGCGTGGTCAGGCTGCGCTTGGCGTACACGCGGCGGTCGGCCAGCTCCCAGCGCCAGGCCGGCGCCAGCGCGCCCTGCTCGGCGTAGTCGGCGAACACGCTCTCGACAATCTCCACCACGCTCAGGTCCTGGAACACGTAGCTGTCCACACGCTGGCCCAGCAGCGCCAGCCACGGCTCGATCGTCAGCCGGTAACGCGCCAGCCCGCCGTTGCTGCCGAGCCGCTCAAACGCGGTGACGTGGCCGTGGAACGGGCGCAGCGCGGTGCGCGATTCGGCGGTGAGCAGTTCCAGCAGCACCGGCTGGCAGAGCAGGTCGTCCAGCGGCAGGCCGGCGTTGGCCGATAGCGCGCTCACTTCGAAATGGAAGCCGCCGCCGTCGACCGACTCGCGGCCGTCCAGGGTCTCGGCGACCAGCACGTCGGGGCCCAGCGGGGTGTGCAGCCGTAGCAGGCGTTCTTGCTGGCCCGGCGCAGCCAGGGCGGAAAGAACGGTGGCGACTGGGTCCATATAAGCTCCTTGCAGGTGACGCCAGTCGCAACACGGCGGACTGGACGATGCGGCCGAGTCTAGCAAGGCGGGCGCGGTGGGACAGGCCCCCGACAGGCATCTATCGCCCAAATTTTGAGGTGACCACCGGGAAGAGGTAATTGAGGTAATGCGGCATTGTGAAGTGCGATATCTCCAACTATATCAAATACTTATTTCAATTTTTCAAAGGTAATAAGAGGGTAATGCGCAGGTAATGTGATTACTTTTTGGCAGGTAATTGGACCATTGAAAAAATTCCTTATACATCAATGACATTACCTTCTTGGAGCCGGCAAATTACCTGGGATCACCCTGGAAGGTAATCAAAAAAGTTTTTAAAAATCAGATACTTGGAGACGATGCAGGCCATTGATTACCAATTACCTGTTTCCGATGGTCACCTCGAGATTTCCGCTTGGACGATCCGCACGCCAGATCGCTGACAGCAGGGGCTGGCACGCCCCTCACGGGCAGGGTTCCGCAGGGATGGGCAACGCCGCCGAACGGCCCTGCGGCCACATCAGGCGCGGCCGGCGCTGGTCCGCAGGGGCGCAGCGAAATGCGCCCATGAAGACCGCAGGCGTGGCGGGGCGACGATTGCGCGCGCAGCCTCCATGGAGGTCTAAGGAGTCGCCCCTGAAAAACCCCAACCACCCAACGACCGCAATGCCTTGATGTCTGCACCGGCGTGCCAAAACTACCAGTGTTCGCTACGCTGAAGGCTGGTTTCTGGCAATTTCCGCCCATGCGTACACGCCGTCCTGCTGCCGAAGACATGCCTGCCGATGAGTTGTTTCGATCGCGGCTGGAGAACCAGATCGATCTGCGTCATCCGCTGGCGCGGCTGAGCCAACGGATGCCGTGGACGGCGTTGGAGCAAGCACTTTCATCGCGCTTGCCGGCCACCCAGGCCGGTGGCGGTCGGCCGGCATTGCCGGTGCGGCTGATTGCCGGTTTGCTCTACCTCAAACACGCCTACGACCTGTCCGATGAAGCGGTGTGCGAGCGCTGGCTGGAGAATCCGTACTGGCAGTTCTTCACCGGTGAGGTCGTGTTCCAGACGCGTTTGCCGTGCGATGCCAGCTCGCTGACGCGCTGGCGGCAGCGCCTGGGTGAGGCCGGGATGGAAGAGCTGCTGGCGCACACCATCAACGCCGCGCATGCGATGCAGGCGGTGGACGCACGCGAGTTGTCGCGGGTGATCGTGGACACCACGGTGCAAGAGAAGGCGATCGCCTATCCGACCGACAGCCGTTTGCTGGAGGTGGCACGCAAGAAGCTGGTTTTAGTGGCCAGGCGGCACGGCATCGGATTGCGGCAGAGCTACGCGCGGCAAGGCCCGGCCCTGAGCCGCAAGGCAGGTCGGTATGCGCATGCGCGCCAGTTCAAGCGCATGCAGCGCGTGCTGCGACGTCAACGCACGGTATTGGGGCGGGTGTTGCGCGATATCGAGCGCAAGCTGGACCAGGTGGAACCCGGCGTGCGCGAGCGCATCGCTGTCTGGCTGGAACGTGCGCAACGGCTGTACACGCAGCGTCCGAAGGACAAACAAAAACTCTACGCATTGCATGCCCCGGAAGTGGAATGCATCGGCAAGGGCAAGGCGCGTCAAGCGTACGAATTCGGCGTCAAGGTCGGCATTGCGGTCACCGCCTGCAAGGGATTGGTCGTGGGTGCGCGCAGCTTCCCGGGCAACCCGTACGACGGCGATACCTTGGCCGAGCAGCTGGAGCAGACACGCGGGTTGCTGCAGGATGTGAGCGTAGAACCGACGGTGGCGATCGTGGACCTGGGCTATCGCGGGCGCGCGGTCGATGGCGTGCAGGTCCTGCATCGCGGCAAGGCCAAGACCCTGACGCGACGGCAATGGCGCTGGATCAAGCGACGGCAGGCGGTGGAGCCGGTGATCGGACATCTGAAAGACGACTGCCGGTTGCGTCGCTGCAGGCTGAAAGGTGCCCAAGGCGATGCGCTGCACGTGCTCGGCTGCGCCGCCGGCTACAACCTGCGCTGGCTGCTGCGCTGGATCGCGTTTTTGCGTGCCTGGATGCGGGCGATGGGATGGTCATCCTTGAGTACCGCGCCGCTGTCACCGACGGCACTTGGCGCTTGAAGGGGATTTTTCAGGGACGACTAAGGACTCAGGTAGGATTTGCAAATGCCCCCGCCTACAACTGCCCATCTCTTCTTCCTAGGCCTGTGCTCCCAGCGCGGCATAGGCTTTGACACGCTGCGAAAGCTGGGCGGGCCGAGAGGCATCGCACGTCAACTTGAAACCGACGGCGGAGGAACGTTAGAGGTGTCGCCTGGACGGGTGATCGGTGGCGAGGATCTGGGGGACATCCTGGAGGCCGGAATTCGCCTTTACGAAGACCTGGATGTCAGAGGGTGCTTTCTTGTAGGCGAGGATGATCTTGGCTATCCGAGCGTGTTTGCGTCGATGCCGGATGCTCTCCGCCCCCAGTGGTTCTTTGCAAAGGGCAACCTTAGCCTTCTCGAACGGCCAGGAATTGCAGTAGTCGGCACTCGCTCGCCTACGCCAAAGGGAACTTTCCTCACGCAGTTTGCTTCAAGCGTTGTTCGCGAGCTCATGTGTCCGCTAATCAGTGGGCTAGCGATCGGCGTTGATTCCACTGCTCATGAGTGGTCGCTTCAGACCTTCACACCCAACATCTCCATATTGGGCACTGGAATCCTTCGAACGTATCCTGCAAAGAATACGGAGCTGGCTGATCATATTGTCAGCGAGGGAGGGCTCCTCGTGAGCGAGTATTTGCCCGATGCCTCTCCGAATGCAGAGTCATTTGTTTGGCGAAATCGTCTGCAGGCTGCGGCGGCAGCTTGCGTCGTCGCACCCGAATGGAAACGTTCGTCAGGAACAGCCCATACCATTAGGTTTGCGAAAAGATTCGGACGCCCTACAGTTAACTTGTCGCTGGACGGCGTCCTGCCTGAATCGGACCATGGAATAGCAGATCGCACCTTTGAAGTGCCTTCGCAGTACCAAGAGCTCAGCGCATTTTTAAATAAATGCTTGATCGACTACGACATACTCCCGGCACTCACTCAGCGCAGGCTATTTGGATAATGGCATTCAAACTACTTCTAATCGCTGTCGAAGGCACAATTGTCGGACCAGACAATAAGATTGACGTAGCAATCGTTAAGCAGCTAGGCAGTTTAGCTGGTGAGCTTCGAGCTAAAGGCGTAACAGTTGCGCTGTGGTCTACCCGCAAGTGGACATGCGGGGGGCGTTCCACTTGATCAGTACATTTCTCAACATGCGGGCTTCGAGATAAAAGCGCATGGCTTAGCAAATGACGGAATGCCGCCCAGGAAAGTCGGTGATTCCGCAGCAGCCATCTTCACGCAGCACCAAGTAAAGCCTCATGAAACCGTGCTTCTTGGCGCGACTAAGGAGGACATGATCGCCGGGGTACATAACAAACTCTTACATATCCGCTGCGATTGGTATGGGCAGCAGTGCAAATACGGGCTGGCAGTGCCAGATGTTTCAGCGCTTAGACGATTTTGTCTAGTCTTTGCACTGCGGCAGCATAGCATTTATTGGAAGCACCTTGACAATAGCTTAGACATTTCGGCAGCCGGCCCATACTCCACTAAAAGGCCAGACTATGCATTGTTCGGTGGCGACGCGCGCGATGCCGCTAAATATGGTGCTGGACATCCTGATTTCTGGTTTCTTATTGTAGCTTCATCGGCGTACTTCTCGGGCAGCCTAGTTGGAGTTGACTATATATGCAGTTACCCAGGCCATAAAGCGGGCTATACACAGCCCGCGCCAAATAGCCAAGCGGCCGTGCTTGCACGCCTAGGGCAATGCCTAAATATAAGCTATTATCATGACCTAATCCTTCGACATTTAGACTCAAATAAGAGCCAGCCAATTCCGGCACTAAATAGATCATTTTTAAACCAATTAAACACAATCCACCTGAACAAGAAGCCGAGACGCAATCTTTCGGTTGACGCCAGGAAAACTACGATCTCTCTCAGGGACAAGCTTATACTCGTGGTTGATGATATAACCACTTCAGGCAAGAGCCTGGACACAGCACGTGCATATATCGAAGCTGCTGGCGGAAAAGCCCGACTTTTCTCGTGGCTCAAGACCATCCATACCAGCTACACGAGAATGAATGCACCGGAATTATCGCCATACAAACCCAATGCGATAGTCGCCGAGCCAAGTCATGCGAACTTTGGATACGATTCTGGCGTGGTTGACCCAAAAGCACCGACAGAGCTGGATTCCGCTTTGCGGGAATATGTCAAATTAAACGGCCCATAGCGTGCTTTAGTCATAGTTAGAGACGGGTCGCCAATAGACGACCCGTGGGTATCACAACTTTGACTCAACACGCTCTGTAGCGACTTGGTGGTAGAGCTGCGTCATTTCGATCCCAGTCCAGCTGAAGCCTTCTAAATCAGCGGCAAGCAATGTAGTGCCGCTGCCGGCGAACGGATCAAGCACGCGCCCACCTGACTCGCAAATCCGCACCAGCTGACGCATTAATTCGGTGGGCTTGCCAGTCAGATGATGCTTGTCGGCTTTGCGCACCGACTCACGGATAACACCAGGCAGCACCGGCGCGCGACGATCCAGCGGCATGTTGCCCTTGCTACCCCATACGATGTACTCGGCCTGGTTGCGGAACCGGCCCAGCTGCGGCCGCACGCCCTCGGTCTTGTCCCAGACGGTGATGCCGCGCCAGGTGAAGCCAGCGATCTGCAGCGCGTCGGTGGTCAGCGGCAGCTGCCGCCAGTCGGTGAACAGTAGGACCGGTGCGCCGTCCTTGAGCACGCGCGCGCACTCGGACAGCCACAGATGCATCCACTTCAGGTGCGAGCGTTGGTCGCGTTCGTCGCCGACGAAGTCGGCATGCAGTTGCGCGCCGCCGCCCTGCACGTACTTGGTCGACGGTGGCCTGGCGCGTGCCGCAGCAGTGAGGCCGCCGCTCGCATACGGCGGATCAGTGATCAGCGCGTCGAACGCGTTCGCTTCGAGCGTGGGCAGGATGGTCAGGGCGTCGCCCTGGAGCAGCTGGTTTTTCATGGTGAGCGCCTTCTTGGATTCGCTCGCGGCGATCGGAGGTGAGGCTCTCGGCCTTCAGGTGATTGAGCGTGCCGCAGCGCGGGCACTTGATCTGGATTTCATCGAAGGCGCCGGCCTTGCACAGCAGGCGAGCGCAGTCGCCACAACGGAGGTTCTCGAGCATTGCGTGGTCTTACGGTGGGAAAGGATTACGCGGCCGCTGGCGGCGCGTACGGGGTGAAGGCGATCACCTCATCACCCACCCAGTCGTTGATTTTCAACAGGCGCGCCTGCAGCGGTTCCAGTTCGTTGGCGGCCCAGACGGCAGCGGCCTCGCGGATCGAGCCGAAGCCGCCTGCGTTCTGCGGCACGATGCCCATGAGTTGCGGCGGGATGCGCAGCGCGGCCAGCATGTCGTCTCGGGTGATGCCCTTGATGCCGCTGAACTCGTCCTTGGCCGCTACCTCGCTGACCGGGATCAGCTTCAGTCCATCCTTGTTGCCGCCTGGCGAGTACAGGAACAGATTGCGGAAATTGCCCGGCCCCTTGGCGCCCTTCATGGCGTTGCGCAGCGCGTCGACATCTTCCTGGCTCTGCTGGGGGTCGGTCAGGTACAGGATGAAACCGGCGTGCGAGCCGTTGTTGTAGTACTTGCGCCGGAACAGCGTGGCCGACTCGTTGAGCAGCGCCGACTGCATCGCCGGCATCCACTCGGGCAGACCGTAGAGTTCCTGATCGACATCGGCTTCGCGCAGTTGGAACACGCTGCCCGGCTCGAACACGTGCTCGTCGTGCCAGGTGCGCACTTGGAAATACGCGCCCTCGGTGATGCCGCGCCGCATGTATTTGGACAGCGGCGCAGTCAGCGACAGCGCATTGCCCAAGCGGTTGCGACGGCGTTCGAGGTAGCCATTGCCGAGCGTGATCCAGTCCAGCGACAGCTGCTCGAACGCCTCGCGCGTCAGCAACCGGTGCGGCTTGAAGGTGCGCGCCAGCATGTTGCGCTTGAAGATCAGCCCGGACTGCAGGAACGGATTGCTGCGGGTGGTCTTGGACAGGCCATCCAGCGCCACCGGTGGCTCGTACCAGCGCCCGTTCTGCCAGCACTCCAGATAGTCCAGCACGCCGCGCCCATCGAGCACCGGCGTCGGGTCGCCGAAGGTGAACGCCTCGGTGCGTGTGGGCGCTGCAGGCGCGGTGGCGGGCAGCTGGTGGGTCAACATCAAGAGATCTCCATGAAGCCGGAGTTGCGCGCGGTGCGCCCTTCCAGCGGTTCGTTCTGCAGCGCGTGAAACAGTGCCCACGCCAGGTCGGCGTGGCCGGTCTCTTCGGAGCGGCCGGCGGTGAAGGTGGACTGCCGGCCACTGGCCGTCATGGTCTTGCGGATGGCCATCAAGGACTGCGCCACGTCGGTCCAGCCGGCGTCGAACTCCAGCCGGCCGTTATGGATGACGTCGAACGCCTTGAGCACCAGGCGGGTTTTGACCTCGGGCGAGTAGCTGAAGGTGACCAGATTCGGGAAGAACTGCTTCACCAGTTGCGCCACGCCGCTGCCCATGGCGGTGGTGTCGATGCCGATGTAGGTCACCCAGTAGCGACGCGTGATGCGCTCGATCTCGGCGGCCTGCTTGGCAAAATCCATGCCCCGGAACTGGATGCGCTCCAGCAGCCTGAACTTGCCGCCGGGCTGCTGCGGTGGTGCCAGCACGACCAGGCCGGCGGTGTCGCCGGTCTCGGCCGGGTCGTAGCCGATCCACACCGCGCGATCGCCATAAGGGCGCGCGGCGAACGGTTTGTAGTCCTGGCCCCACTCGACCCAACTGTCGACCATGCACGGCTGCAGCATCGCCAGCGGGAAGATGCTGGCGCCGTCGTCGACGAACTCGCACATCAACAGGTTGGCGAACGCGTCCGGGCTGTATTCCTCGCGCAGCTCGTCGATGTCGAACAGATCGCAGCCACGGCGCTGGGCGTCGAGGAGGTTGACGATCTGCCGCCAGGCGCGATCCTGGCAGCGACGACCGCCAGCCAGGGCGTCGTGCGAGACATCGATCTGGATCCGCTGCGCGGCCGGCTTGCCCTTGTTGCGGCGCTCACCGGTCCAGAACGTGTAGGCCTCGTGCGCCATGCTCGATGGCGTGCTGAAGTAGGTCTTGCGCCATTTCTTGTGCATCGCCATGCCGCTGGCGACCTTGTTCAATTCGTTGAACCCGTAGGTCCAGAAGAACTCGTCGAAATAGAAATTGCCGTGATAGCCCTGCGCAGTGCGCGCATTGGTGCCCAGGAAGAACAACTCGGCGCCATTGGGGAACACGATGCTGTCGCCGCCGGAGAGCGTCTCGTCGATCGTCTCGCGCACGAACTGCTGCATGTAGCCGCGAAACAGATGCGCCTGCGCCTTGGAGGCGCTCAAGAAAATCTGATTACGCCCGGTGGTAAGTGCATCGATCAACGCTTCGCGTGCGAAGTAATACGTGGCACCGATCTGGCGCGATTTCAGGATGATGCGGGTGCGCTCGTTGCTGGCCCGGTACCAGTCGCGCTGGTAATCGAAGCAGCCGTCGACGAACGCGGTGGTCAGCTGCTCGACCTGTTCTTCGGTGAAGTCGTTGCGCTTGGGTTTTTTCTTGGGCGCTGCGTTGCGGTTCGCCACAGCCGGATTCAGGTCGGCTTCGTTGCCGCCGCCCTGGTAGCGCTGGATGCGCGCCTGGCGCTCCAACTGCCGATGCAGTAGATCGATTTCCTTGAAGTCGCCGCCGGATTTTTCCGGCTTCATGATCAGCACGACCAGGCGTGCTTCGAGCGCGCCACCGATGCGCTCGACGTTGTCTGCACGATCCCACTCGTCACGCGACTTCCAGCTGTGTACAGTCTTCTCGTTCTCGCCGATGGCCTGCGCAATTTCGGTCACGCGCCATCCCATCCAGTACAGGAACTTGGCCTGTCTGCGGGTGTCCATCGGGAGCTGGGTGGCAACGCTGTGCATGCCGACCAGGGTGCGGCCCACCTCTTCATCCCGACAGTTGAACGACGCGTAATCATCGTGTTTACACGGTGATTGCGTTGCTGCGCTGTGCCTCGCGTTTGACCATGGGTCATCGCAAACGCATCCAGCGCAGAGGACACCCATGTCGGCCAAGGCCAAGAAGTTCCGTTCCAACTGGTTCCGCGTGGCCGTCGAAGGTGCCACCACCGATGGCCGCACGATTCAGCGCAGCTGGATCGACGACATGGCCAGCACCTACAACCGCGAGACCTACAACGCCCGCATCTGGATCGAGCACATGCGCAGCCTGCTGCCGGACTCGCCGTTCCGCGCGTATGGCGATGTCACCGCCGTCAAGGCCGAAGAGGTGGAGATCGATGGCAGCAA
Organism: Xanthomonas fragariae; assembly: GCF_900183975.1. NCBI lineage: Bacteria > Pseudomonadati > Pseudomonadota > Gammaproteobacteria > Lysobacterales > Lysobacteraceae > Xanthomonas > Xanthomonas fragariae. Next base: position 4,118,273 of record NZ_LT853882.1, on the reverse strand, counting down.
GCGCCTGGCGCTGTTCGCCCAGATCGAGCCGACCGCCGACCTGATCACCATCAACAAGTCCAAGCAGAAGCTCTACACCAGCATCGAGGTGCAGGAGAAGTTCGCCAACACCGGCAAGGCGTATCTGGTCGGCCTGGCGGTGACCGATTCGCCGGCGAGCCTGGGCACCTCCATGCTGAGCTTCGCCAGCCAGAACCCCGACGCCAATCCGCTGGCCGATCGCAAGCAGTCACCGGGCAACCTGTTCACCGTCGCCGAAGAAACCGCGCTGGAATTCAGCGAGGTCAGCGAAGGCCCAGTCGCCGGCCTGCTCAACCGGATCCGCGCCGCGCTCAAGAGCGAGGACGCCACCAGCATCACCGCCGAGCAGTTCGCAGAGCTCGGCGAAGGCATCGAAGAGATCGCCGAGCACGTGCGCGGCCAGGACGAACGCTTCAACCGCCTGCAGGCCGAGCACGCCGCGCAGAAGACCCAGCACGCGCAGCTGGCGAACGACCTGACGCAGTTACGCGAGTCGCTATCGCAGCAGGCCGACCCCGCACAGCCCACACGCCCGGTGGTTACCGGCGGCGGCGCGGTTGTGCTGACCGATTGCTGATCCCTGCGCCTTTCGCACACCACACACACGCCGCCAGCGCCTGACCTTCGGAGCCACCATGCAAAACGCCACCCGCCTGCAGTTCAACCAGTTCGCCGAGCAGATCGCCAAGCTCAACGGCGTCAGCAATGCGTTCCACTCCTTCACCGTCGAGCCGACCGTGCAGCAGAAGCTGGAAACGCGCATGCAGGAATCCAGCGAGTTCCTGTCCAAGATCAACATCATCCCGGTGGACGAACTGTCCGGCCAGAAGGTGGGCATCGGCGTCACCGGCAGCATCGCCAGCCGCACCGACACCGGCGCCGGCAAGACGCGTACGCCGCGCAACGTCGCCGCGCTCGACAAGAACGAATACCTCGCCAAGAAGACCGACTTCGATACCGCCATTCCGTATGCGCTGCTCGATGCGTGGGCCAAGTTCCCGGACTTTCAGGCACGCCTGCGCGATGCCATCGTCAAGCGTCAGGCGCTGGACCGTTTGCAGATCGGCTTCAACGGCACGCACGCCGCTGCCGACACCGATCGCGCCGCGTTCCCGCTGCTGGAAGACGTCAACATCGGCTGGCTGCAGCAGTACCGCACCAACGCGGCCCAGCGCGTGCTGGGCAGCGGCAAGACGGCCGGCAAGATGGTCATCGGCGCCGGCGATGGCGCGGACTACCGCAACCTCGACGCGCTGGTGTTCGATGTGGTGAGCAACCTGCTCGATCCGTGGCACCGCAAGGATCCGAGCCTGGTGGTGGTGCTTGGGCCGCGACCTGATGCACGACAAGTATTTTCCGATGGTCAACAAGGACCAGCCGGCCAGCGAGAAGATCGCCACCGATCTGATCTTGAGCCAGCGCCGCGTTGGCGGCCTGCAGGTGGCCGAGGTGCCGTACCTGCCGGACGGCGCGCTGATGGTCACCTCGCTGGCGAACCTGTCGATCTACTACCAGACCGGCGGCCGTCGCCGTTATATCCAGGAAGTGCCCGCACGCGATCGCATCGAGAACTACGAGTCCTCCAACGATGCCTACGTGGTCGAGGACTACGGCCTGGGCTGCGTGGTCGAGCACATCGAGATCGAGGCCTAAGCCATGGCCGACAGTCCCGCCAAGCGTCACCACAGCCGCGTGCTCGCCGAGCTGGAAGCGGCGCAGCGTGCCCCGCACCAGCTGATGGCCGGCGCCACCGCCTACGAGCAGCACATGGCCCAGCTGCAGAGCGATCGCCTGCGGCTGAAGCAGATCCAGTCCACCCAAGGCAAGGCTGCGCTCAAGGTGCAGCTGCTGCCGACCTACGTGCCGTATCTGGCCGGCGTGCTGGCCGGTGGCCAGGGCGCGCAGGACGAGATCGTCATGACCTGCATGGTGTGGCGCATCGATGCCGGCGACTATGCCGGCGCGCTGGAGCTGGGCGCCTATGTGCTCAAGCACAACCTGCAGATGCCCGACCGCTTCTCCCGCACCGTGGGCTGCGTGCTGGCCGAGGAAATCGCCGAAGCGGCGCTGTCGGCGCAGAAGACCGGCCAGAGCTTCGACGCGGCCGTCCTGGCCGACACCGCCGCGCTGACCGCCGAGCAGGACATGCCCGACGAGGTGCGCGCCAAGCTGCACCTGGCACTGGCCCGCGCATCGCTGGCGGGCATCACCGATGAGAGGCCTGCCGACCAGGCGCACCCCATCGCCTCCGCCGCTGTCGCCGACCTGCAGCGCGCCATCGCCCTGCATGGCAGCTGCGGCGGCAAGAAGGATCTGGAGCGCGCCGAGCGGCTCTTGAAGAAGTTCAGCGTTGAGCCTGCCGGCACCAGCGCATAACCGAGCGTCCCCGCAACCCTCGCCGGCTCGGGGCTGATCCACAGCACCTTCGCTGCGGTGACGCCCCGACCACCGGCGATCTCTTCGAGCCATCCATGAGCGGATTCACTGCCACCGGCACCACCAGCGCCGCGCCGGATGCGATCGCCAATGCGCCGTTCTGGCCGGCGATCGCACCGGCCAGCGTGCGGGCGAGCATGCGCCTGGATGGCACCGTGACCGATGCGCGTCTGCGCCACGCCATCGTCGCCGCCATGCTCGCAGTCAACGATGCGCTGCAGACCTGGATGCAAACGCAGCAGGCGGCCGGCTACGCCGCGTTGGCTGACGTGCCCAGCACCACCGTCGATGGCATCTCGCGCCGCGTGCAGCTGTACCTGCGCGCGGTGGCGTGTGCCACCGCCGTCGAGGTGGCAGAGCGTTACCGCAGCTTCGATGCCACCGACAGCGCCAACCAGCGCGCCGATGACCTATCACCCAGCATCACCGAACTACGCCGCGACCAGCGCTGGGCCGTGCGCGATCTGCAACACCTGCCGCGCAGCACGGTGGAGCTCATCTGATGCGCGTGCATGCCATGCAAGGCGACACCGTCGACCTGCTGTGCTGGCGTCACCTGGGCAGCACGACCGGCCTGGTCGAGCGCACCTATCTCCTCACTCCCGGCCTGGCCGAACTGGGCGCCGTGCTACCGCATGGCACGCCGGTGGAGTTGCCCGAGGTAACCACCACCACAGCGGCGATGACGCCACTCGTGCAGCTATGGGACTGACCTGATGACCGAACCCACCTCCGTCTCGAGCGGCTTTTTGATCGCCACCGGTGTGGGCCTTGCCTCGGTGCTGCCTGGCATCGATGGCGATGCGTTGATCGGCGCGTTCGCCGGCGGCGCCTTGTTCGTGGTGTCTGCCGCCAAGCAGCCGCTGTTGGCGCGATTGATTTACTTCCCGGTGAGCGTGATCGCCGGCTACCAGCTGGCGCCAGAAATCCTGCGCTGGTTGCCGATCAAGTCCAGCGGTGTGGCCGCTTTTGCGAGCGCGGCATGCGCCATCACGGTCACGCTGGGGCTGATCGAAAAGAGCAAGTCGTTCAACTTTTCCTTCCTACGCCGTGGAGGTCCGCCCAGTGCATAGCCTGGTCACCGTCCTGACGTTGATGGCCTCGCTCGCCATCTGCGTCCGTCTGCTTACCTACCGCCGGCCAGACCATGCGCGGCATCGGCGCAGCGCTGGCTGGTGCGCCTGGTTGCTGATCGCCAGCACCGGCGGCCAAGCGCTGCACATCTTGCTGGCCGGCGCCGGCTCGCAAGTCAGTCTCTGGCACCTGGGCACGTTGATCGTGCTTGCGGTGCTCACCTACCGCGCCCAGGGCAATGTGGCGCGCATCCTGAAGGTCGATTGATGTTCACCGATACCCAGCTCGCCTCGCTCATGCAGTGCTCGGCGCAACGCGCACAGCGCTGGCACGGCCCACTGCTTGCCGCCGCCAACCGCTTCGGCATCACCACCAAGCGCCGCGCCGCGCACTGGCTGGGCCAGGTCGGCCACGAAAGTCTGAGCCTGTCGCGCATGGAAGAAGGGCTGACCTACACCACCAGCGCCCGACTGCTGGAGGTGTTTGGCGAGCGCATCATGCCGGCTCTGGCGCCCAAGTTCCTGCGCAACCCCGTGGGCCTGGCCAACTTCGTCTATGCCGACCGCCTGGGCAACGGCAACGAAGCCAGCGGCGATGGCTATCGCCACCGTGGCCGGGGTCCGATGCAGCACACCTGCCGGGGCAACTACCGCCGCATCGGTGTGCTGATCAGCTTGCCGGTGGAAGAGCAGCCGGACCTGCTGCTGCAGATCGAGCCCAGCGCACTGGGTGCGGCGGCGTATTGGCACGACAACGGCCTGAACGTGCTGGCCGATGCCGGCGATGTGCTTGGCCTGGGCCGCAAGATCAACCTGGGCAACGTGCGCGCCAAGCGCTTGCCGGAAGGCCACGATGATCGCGTCACGCGCACGCGGCGCGCCCTGCAACTCCTGGGCGTGAGCTGATGGTCACGCGCTTGATCATCCTGCTCGCACTGATCGCAGCGCTCGTTGGCGGCTGCGTGTCGCAGGAGCAGCGCGTCAGCACTGCACGCACGGAGCGCAAGCAAGCACTAGACGCAAACGCTGCCGCCATCGCCGAACGCGACAGCGCAAAGGCTTCAACCAAAGTCGTTGTCGGGTATGTCGACCGCGTGCAGATCGTGCGCGAAGCCGGCGCCACCATCACCCGCGAGATCCCGATCGATGTCACCCAGAAAGCCGATGCTGCTTGCGCTATCCCTGCTGGCTTTGTGCGGCTGCACGACGCCGCCGCCTCGGGCAACCCTGCCGGGCCGACCGCCGGAGATCCTGATGCGCCGGCCGCCGGCATTACGCTCTCTGCCGTCGCCAACAACTACACCAGCTGCCACGCCACCGCCGCGCAGCTGAGTGCGCTGCAGGACTGGATCTATCTGCATCTGCCGGCAGCGGCGCCATGATCAAGCCCGCCAGCCTGCGCGCGCATCTGGTCGCGGCCTTGCCGGACCTGGCACGCGATGCCGACCGGCTGCTTGTGTTTATCGACGCCGGCAGCTTGGTCAGCACGTTCCAACCGGGGCTGTCGTTCGAGTACCAATACACGCTCAACCTGATCGTGACCGACTACGCCGGTCACCCGGACAGCGTGATGCTGCCGCTGCTGCAATGGGTGCAAGTCAATCAGTCGGAGCTGCTGTCCAATCCGGCGCGCCGTGGCGAGATCGCCTTCGAGGCCGACATCCTCGCCAACGACGCGGTGGATCTGTCGATCAAGCTGCCGCTGACCGAACGCGTGGTCGTGACGGCGAAAGATGGCGGCGGCTATGACATGACGCATGCGCCTGAGCCGGTGCTCGATCCAACATGGATGAGCTGACCGCGCTGGAGAATTGGGCCGCTCCGCTACTGGCCCGCCTGCAGCCCGGCGAACGCCGCACGCTGGCCCGCAAGATCGGAACGGAACTGAGGCGCTCGCAGAGCCAGCGCATCGGCAAGCAGCAAGCGCCCGATGGCACACCGTACGCACCGCGCAAGCAGCAACTGCGGCAGAAGTCCGGACGCGTCAAGCGAGCGAAGATGTTTGCCAAGCTGCGGCAGGCCAAGTACTTCAAGGTCAGCGCCAGTCCCAACGCTGTCAGCGTTGGGTTTGTGGGGCGCGTGTCGCGCATTGCCCGTGTGCATCAAGAGGGGCTAACGGAACGTGTCCGGGCGGGCGGACCCAAAGCGCGCTATGCCAAACGTGGATTGATTGGAATAAGCGAGCACGACAGCAAAGAAATTCGGAATCTAATAATTTGGGCTCTTGATGATTATCGTCTATGATCGCGGTGCATACTTCACCACTCACGCAAAGAAATAGAAATGAGTCTCGAATTCAAGACGGCCATGATCTATGGGAATCTAAGTTCAGATAGCGCCTCCGAGCAATATCCGGAGGTCACGGCTTGCGCAGATTGCATCGAAAAAGATAGCAAGCGTGCTGAGGACCAAGAAATCGTTCAAATCACTGGCGATTACGACTCTTCGTATGGTGAGGAATGCCATTTTTGCGATACACCCGCAGAGCCAGATTAATAAATTATCAATAATCTACTGGAGCTAACTTTAAAATGCCCAGCGAAGAAGAGGCCCCACAACCTAACCAAGGCGTGCACAAGATGGCGCCTTGGTACATGAAGAAAATAACTTTCTGGTCATTGCTTGCCCCGATTTTTATTTTCTTCGGCTGGATTCTCATAAGTGGACCAACTGCACTTCAGAACTCGCGAATACTTCCAGACGAAGTAAATAAAACATGGAATGCCTTCAGCAGCTGGCTTCATGAGGATGAAGAATGGACTGGAACATGGTCTGCCACACCTGAAGGATATGTTGATTTTGAAGAAATGCGCCTATCTGATACTGACCTTATAATTACATTGTCTTCGTCAAAAGGATGTTTAAGTGGCACTGTGGCTAGTAAATCTGTTTGTCGAGCCATGCCTTTATTTAATTTTAATTTACTAGAAGGGAATGTTTCTGCGCTTGGCGGCAGAGCGGACATTAAAGTATACGATCATGTTGGCGGGAAAAGATTGGATCTTGGCTATATACAATTGCGGCGTAACGGCCCTGTTATGGATGTGATTGCCGGGGCTATGTTTTTGCAGGTGCTTCCCGCTCCAGTTCGGATAGCTAGACATCCGAACGGATCCGAATCCAGCCAATCTGAACCTATGAGTGATTACTGTGCAAAAGAACGAGAAGCTTTGTTTGAGAAATTACGGAATGGGTCTGGCGACAAAAAAACCCAGTGAGCGACAATTTTACCTTTCGAATTTATGAAGGGAAAACGGATGCAACGATTTCCGAAGCACAAATTCACCTTGTAAAACCAGCTAAGACTAGCTGATTCACTGGAAGCGGCATGCGGTCACATTGATGCTTGATGCATGTTCCTTGCAGCAAGCGGCCATGGCTTCTTTTACGGCAGTTGACCTATCTAAGCTCCAAGCGCCAGATTTGATCGACGCTCTGGACTTCGAAAAGATATTCGCCGAAGCGCTTGCGCAGTTTCGTCGGCTGCTGCCGGAGTTCTCCGCGCTCACGGAAGCCGACCCGATCTACAAGCTCCTGCAGCTGTTCGCAGCCCGCGAGCTACTGATCCGACAACGCGCCAACGACAAAGCCCAGCAGACCATGCTGGCCTTCGCCACCGGTACCAACCTCGATCACCTGGGCGCGTTATTCGGTGTCGCACGCCTGGTTCTCGATCCGGGTCAACCCGAGACCGGCATCCCACCGACCTACGAGTCGGACGTGGACTTCCGCCGCCGCATCCAGCTGGCACCCGAGGGCTTCAGCGTTGCCGGCCCCGAGGGCGCGTACATCTATCACGCGCTCAGTGCGGCAGCCGATGTCATGGACGCCAGCGCCACCAGCCCCGCGCCTGGGCAAGTGCTGGTCACGGTCCAATCGCGCACCGGTGATGGCACGGCTCCGCAGGCGCTGCTGGACCAAGTCGCTGCGATCCTCACCAACGATGACGTGCGCCCACTGACAGACAACGTCACGGTTCAAAGCGTCCAGATCGTCCCGTATGCCATTGGTGGGCGCGTCTACACCTACGCTGGCCCGGACTCTGCGGTGGTCATGCGCGAGGCAATGCGCAGCCTGCAGGCATATCTGGACGAGGCACACCGCATCGGTCGCGATGTGCCCGAGTCGGCCATCAAGGCCAAGCTGTTCGCCGACGGCGTGCAGCGTGTTGAGCTGGACGCGCCGGCAGCCGACATCCGGATTAGCCGCACGCAGGCCGCTTACTGCACCTCGATCGACATCGTGCACGCCGGCAGCGATGAGTAGTTCACCGCTGCCGCCCAATGCCACACCAATGGAACGCGCCCTAGCGTCCATTGCGCAGCGGCTGGAAGCGATCCCGCTGCCGTACCCGGATCTGTGGAATCCAGACACCTGCCCGGCCGGCCATCTGCCGTGGCTGGCGTGGACGCTATCGGTGGACGACTGGAAGGCCGACTGGAGCGATGCGGTCAAGCGCTCGCGCCTGCGCAGCGCTATGGCAATCCAACGCCGCAAGGGCACCGCCAACAGCGTGCGGATGGTCGTCGAGTCGTTCGGCGGCGCGGTGGCCATCCGCGAGTGGTGGCAGCAACAGCCGCCCGGACAACCGCACACCTTCGAGCTGACGCTCACGCTCAACGGTTCCGATGGGAAGGCTGCAAGCGCGCGATTCGTCGATGAGGTCATCGCCGAGGTCGAGCGCACCAAGCCGGTTCGCTCGCACTTCGGCTTCTTGCAGGGGCTACAAGCCACCGGCAACGTCTCGCTGGCGACTGGTATTCGCATCATCAACTACCGCCGTCTGTCGATGACGGCGCAGGGATAAGCCATGGCATTACAACTGGTCCTCACCACCGCTGGTCGCGCAGCGCTGATCAACGCCGAGAAGAACGGCACCACCTCTACCAAGGTGGCCAGCATCGGTTTCACTGCGGCGGCATTCGCTGCAACCGATGACCTGAAGGCAGTTCCAGGCCAGCACCTGACGCTCTCCAGCATCTCCGGCGGCACCACGTCGTCCACCACCATCCACGTCACTGTCAGCGACACGAGCCGGGCCACCTATGAGGTTCGGGGATTCGGTCTTTACTTGGAAAACGGCACGCTGCTGGGCAGCTATTCCCAGCCCGAGCTGATCATGGAGAAAGCGGCCGCCTCTGACCTGCTGATGTCTGCCGATATCCTGTTTTCCGGAGTCACCGTGTCCTCGGTGACGTTTGGCAATGCCAACTTCACCAACCCGGCCGCGACCACCGAGAAGGAAGGCATCGTCGAACTTGCCACGCGCGCAGAGGCGATCTCAGGCGTAGACGCGCAACGTGCCGTCACACCGGACGCAGTGAAAGCCGCGATCGACAGCCGCAGTGGTTGTGCGCGCTTTGAGGCATCTGGCACCTTCGTGGTTCCGGCAGGGGTGACGGCGATCTACGTCAGCGCCTGTGCCGGCGGCGGTGGCGGTGGGGGCGGTGGAACGCGCGCCGAGAAAGTCCTTGGGTCAGCGAGCTACACCGCGACCGGAGGCGGCGGTGGCGGCGCTGGGCAATCGATGCAGCGCGTGCGCTTCGCGGTTGCGCCTGGCGCCAGTGTCCCGATCATCATCGGTGCCGGTGGATCTGCTGGCGCAGGTTCAAGAACGGACGGCACACATGGCGCAGCCGGCAGTGCTGGTGGGGCGACCGTCATCGGCAACCTCACCACTCTGGCTGCCGGTCAGGGCGGCGGCGGCGGGTTTGCCGGTACAACCCAAGTCGGCGGTGCAACCGGTGGAGATGGCTACCCGGCCGGCGGCGATTCGGCAACGATCTCAGTCAATGCGCCATACGGCCCTGCTGGCACGGGTGGCTCCTGTGCATTCGGCGGCGGCGGGCCTGGCGGACGGAGTGCTGGCGAAACGACGTCGGCCAGTCGTAAGGGTTATGGCTTTGGTGCTGGCGGCGGAGGGGGCGGCGGTGTCTCGAATGTCGCCTCGGCCGCCACGTTCGGCAAAGACGGATCGGCCGGGTGCCCCGGCTTCGTTTTCATTGAGTGGTGCTGAGATGACGATTGGACGTTACGCGATGATCCAGACCGGCAACGACGTGGTGATTAACATCATCGTTTCCGAGAGCGGCTTCACCATTGACGGCTTCGAGTTCCGCGCACTCCAGGACACAACCGTGTGCGAGCCAGGCATGTACTTCAATCGCCGCGACGGGCTGTACTACTTCGATGCGCAATTCACGCAGCGCGAGTTGATCGCACCGGAACCGCCTGCGAGCTTGTAGCGCTGCTGCGCTGCGTAGATCGCGCAGCTACAGCACAACTGCGGTGTCATCCTGCACGCGCGCGACGACCATGACTGCATGGGCAACGCATCCTCCGCACTGAGTAACGCCATTCGCCTCGGCACTGTTGCCGAGGTGAATCTCGCCACCGCGCGATGCCGCGTGCAGGTCGGCGAGATGCTGACCGACTATCTGCCCTGGGTGGTCACACTGGCCGGCACCACCATCATCTGGTCGGCGCCGTCGATCGGCGAGCAAGTCGTGGTGCTGTCGCCTGCTGGCGACCTGGCCGATGGCCTGGTGCTACGCGGCCTGTACTCCGACCAATTCGCAGCGCCTGCTGCGTCCGATACGTTGCACGTGCTGCGCTTTGCCGATGGCGCGCAGATCCACTACGACACCGACGCGCATGCGCTGCAGGCCACGCTGCCTAGCGGCGGCACTGCATCCATCACTGCCGATGGCGGCATCACGCTCAACGGCCCGCTGACCGTCAACGGCACCACCCAGATCAATGGTGATGCCACCATCACCGGTACCGCGACGGCAACCACCGACGTACTCGGCGGCGGGATCAGCCTCAAGCACCACAAGACCACCGGCGTGACTGCCGGCAGCGCGCTCAGCGGTGGCCCGCAGTGATCGGCGTCGATGCCACCACCGGGCGTGTGATCGAGGGCGAGCAGCACCTGGCCCAGTCGATCGCCTGCATCCTCACTACACCCATCGGCACGCGCGAGCAGCGCCGCGACTTTGGCTCGCTGCTGCCCGAACTGATCGACCAGCCGTTCAACGGCGCCACCCGCACGCTGCTCTACGGCGCCACGGCCACCGCGTTGATGCGCTGGGAGCCGCGCCTGCGCCTGACCCGCGTCGACCTGGTCGTCGGCAATGCGCCTGGCTGCTTCGTGCTGACCATCGAAGGCGAACGCACCGACGTTGCTCCCGCCAATGCGCGCTCGCGCCTGACCATCCCGCTCCGCTTCCGCTCGTCCTGATCGAGGAACCTATGTCCACTGCCTACCACCACGGCGTTCGCGTCATCGAAGTCAGCGCAGGTGCGCGCGTCATCCGCACCGTCTCCACCGCCATTGTCGGCCTGGTCGCCACGGCGTCCGATGCGGATGAGAAAATCTTCCCACTCAACAAGCCCGTGCTGCTCACCGATGTACTCGGTGCGATCGCCAGTGCCGGCATCAAGGGCACCTTGCGCGCCACGCTGCAGGGCATCGCCGACCAGACCAACCCGGTGACCATCGTGGTGCGTGTGGCCGAGGACGCAGATGCAGCCAAGACCTCGACCAACGTTATCGGCGAGGCCAAGTCCAGCGGCTACACCGGCCTGTATGCGCTGCTCGCGGCGCAAGCACAGTTGGGCGTGCGTCCGCGCATCCTGGGCGCTCCGGGTCTGGACACACTGCCGGTGGCCAAGGCGCTGGCGACCATCGCCAAGAAGCTGCGCGCCATGGCCTATGTGCGGCCGGTCGCCGATACCGTCGCCGATGCCATCACCTACCGTGGGCAATTCGGCGATCGCGAGTTGATGCTGATCTGGCCGGACTTCCTGGCCTTCGATACCGCCACCAGCACCACGACGGCGGCGTATGCCACTGCACGTGCGCTCGGCCTGCGCGCCAAAATCGACGCCGAGCAGGGCTGGCACAAGAGCCTGTCCAACGTGCCCGTGGCGGGCGTCACCGGCATCTCCAAGGATGTGCATTGGGATCTGCAGGATCCGGCCACCGATGCGGGTGTGCTCAACGAGGGCGACATCACCACGCTGGTCAACTTCAACGGGCAACGCTTCTGGGGATCGCGCACGTGCGCGGAGGACAACATGTTCGCGTTTGAGACGGCCACGCGCACCGCGCAGATCCTGGCCGACACCATCGCCGAGAGCGTGGCGTTCTACGTCGACAAGCCGATGCATCCCTCGCTGGTCAAAGACGTCATCGAGACGATCAACGCCAAGTTCCGCGACCTGAAGGCGTCCGGCTATCTGATCGATGCCACCGCCTGGTTCGACGGTACGGTCAACAGCGCCACCACGCTGGCCGATGGCGCGCTGCGCATCGACTACGACTACACGCCGGTGCCGCCGCTGGAGAACCTGCAGCTGTACCAGAAGATCACCACCAGCTACCTGGCCGACTTCGCCGAACGCGTCAACGCGTAACGCAGCCACCTTAGATTCCCGGAGACCCCCATGGCGTTACCCAAGAAACTCAAAGCGCTCAACCTGTTCAACGACGGTGAGAGCTATCTCGGCCAAGTGGTCAAAGTGAAGCTGCCCACGCTCACGCGCAAGATGGAGGAATATCGCGGCGGCGGTATGAATGGCCCGGTCAACATCGACTTCGGCCAGGAGAAAATCGAAGTCGAATGGAAGTGCGGCGGCATGATGCGCAGCGTGCTCAATCAGTACGGCGCTATCTCGCACAACGCGGTGCAGCTGCGCTTTGCCGGCGCCTACCAGCGCGATGACAACGGCGCGGTGGATGCGGTCGAATTTGTGGTGCGCGGCCGCCACAGCGACATCGATCCGGGCACCGGCAAGTCTGGCGACGACACCGAGTTTTCCGTCAAGACCGCTGCCAGCTATTACAAGCTGATGATCAACGGCTCCACCGTGATCGAGATCGATCTGATGAACATGATCGAGATCGTCAACGGTGTGGATCTGCTTGCGCCTCACCGCCGCGCCATCGGCGCCTGACCCTTCCGGCCTGGCGCCGCCAGGCCACAGCCTTGAGACCTTCCGATGACCCCGACCTTTTCCCCCGCCATTCCTCTCGACCAGCCCATCGTGCGCGGCGAGCAGACCATCAGCGAGCTCAAGGTGCGCAAGCCCGGCGCCGGTGAGTTGCGTGGCCTCAAACTGACAGATGTCTTGCAGCTGGATGTCACCGCGTTGGCGACGCTGCTGCCGCGCATCTCCTCGCCCACGCTGACCACCGCCGACGTTAATGCAATGGATCCGGCCGACCTGCTGGCGGTCGGCCAGGAGGTGCAGGTTTTTTTCTTGCCGAAGGCACAGAGGGAAGCGGATTTCCCGACTGCGTAGAGGAGGCGATGGCCGACATCGCGGCCATCTTCCACTGGCCGCCATCTGAAATGGCGCGCTGGTCGTTGCACGAACTCACGGCGTGGCGCGAGCGTGCCCGCCGACGAAGCGGAGCCGAATGATGCCCCACCCAACGAACGAGGCCGCCTAAATGGCGGCCTCCGACAATCTGCGCTTGCAGGTCATCCTGGCCGCCGTCGATCGCGCCACAGGTCCGTTCCGGCGCGTGCTCAATGGCAGCCGTGGCGTTGCCTCCGCACTGCGCAATCAGCGCGACGTGCTGCGTCAGCTCAACAGCCAGCACCGCGACATCGGCGCCTATCGCGATCAGGTCGCCCTGGCACAGCGTGCCAAGGCCGCACTCGATGCGCAGCGGCAATCGGTGCGCACGCTTGCCCAGCAGATCAAGTCCACCGGCACGCCCACCGCTGCCATGAACACCGAGTTCGAGCGCGCCGTGCGCACCGCACGCGAACTCAAGGCAGCACACGGCGCGCAGGAGGCGGGCTTGCAACGCCTGCGCGGCAGGCTGGAAACCGCTGGGATCAGCACGCGCGAGCTGGTCACGCATGAGCGTCGCCTGCGCAGCGAGATCGAGAGCACCAACACCGCCATGCACGCCCAGCAGCAGCGCCTGGCGGCGATCGACGCTGCCCAGCGTCGAAGCGCCCGCATCCAAAGCGCTGGCCTGCAGGCGAGCGCCTACGGCGCCGGCATGGCCTTCGCCGGCCAGCGCGCACTAGGCGCCTCGGTGCTGCCGATCAGCGATGCGATGGAGTTCGAGTCGGCAATGGCGAACGTGCGCAAGGTCGTGGACTTCAAGACCCCGCAGCAGTTCGCGCAGATGGGCCGCGATGTCGAGAACCTCTCGATGCGCCTGCCCATGCTGCCGGCTGACATCGCCAAGATCGTGGCGGCCGCCGGCCAGGCCGCCATCCCGCGCCAGGAGCTGGTGCGCTTTGCCGAGGATGCGGCCAAGATGGGCGTGGCCTTCGACAGCAGCGCAGAAGAGGCAGGCCAGACCATGGCCACCTGGCGCACCGCGTTTCGCATGGGCCAGGCCGAAGTGGTCGTGCTGGCCGACAAGATCAACTATCTCGGCAACACCGGCCCGGCCGGCGTCAACAAGATCAGCGCGGTGGTCAACCGCATCGGTGCCCTGGGCGAAGTGGCCGGTCTGCAGAGCGGCCCACTGGCTGCGCTGGGCGCCACGGTTGCCGGCATGGGCATCGAGTCGGAAGTCTCGGCCACCGGCATCAAGAACATGCTGCTCACCCTGGCCTCGGGCGAGTCGGCCACCAAGAGCCAGCGCGAGGCCTTCGATAAGCTGGGCATCAAGGCCACCGCCATGGCCGAGGTCATGCAGAAGGATGCCGGCGGCGCCATCATGTCGGTGCTGCAGAAGCTGCGCGCACTGCCCAAGGCCGAGCAGGCCGCCACCATGACGCAGCTGTTCGGCCGCGAGTCGATCGGTGCGATCGCACCGCTGCTGACCAATCTGGAGCTGCTGCAGGGCAACTTCGCCAAGGTCGCTGATGCACAGCGCTATGGCGGCTCGATGTCGGCCGAGTACGCATCGCGGGTGGCCACCTCGGCCAACTCGCTGCAGCTGCTGAAGAACACCGCCGTGGTGGTGTCGCAATCGATCGGCCAGACCCTGCTGCCGCAGTTCAAGCAATTGACCGAGCGCACGACTGCGGTGGTCGGCCAGATCATGACGTGGATCCGCGCCAATCCGGTGCTGGTGGGTGCGATCGCCAAGGTCGCAATCGGCGGCGCGGCATTGCTGACCATCCTGGGCGGGCTGCTGGTCGCTGGCGGCGTGGCCGCGATGACGTTTTCGCAGATCCACGGCGCCGTGGCGCTGCTGTCGGGCGGCGGTGGCTTCGGGGTGCTGCTGCGGCAGGGGCTGGCGTTCGGCGACCGTGTGCTGCCGATGCTCGCCAATGGCGCGCGCCTGCTGCTGCCGCTGCTCGGCGCAGTCAGCCTGCCGGTGCTGGCGATTGGTGCGGCCGTCGCTGCGGTGGCGCTGCTGGTGTGGAAGTACTGGGGGCCGATCAAGGCCTTCGCCATCGGCGTCTGGCAAGGCATCGTCGATGTGGCCGCACCGGTCCTCGCCGAGCTGCAAGCCGCGCTCGCGCCATTGGCGCCGGTGTGGGACACCGTGGCCACCGCGATGGGCCAGGCCTGGGCGTGGGTCAAGCAGCTGCTGACGCCGTTCGAGGCCACCACCGCGCAGTTGCACGGTGCAACTGATGCCGGGCGCGGGTTTGGGCAGATCCTGGGCGCGGTGCTGGTCACCCAGCTGCAGTTAGCGGTCAAGGCGATCGGCTGGCTGGTGCAGGCGTTTGTGTTCGTGCTGCCGGTGATCAAGCAGATCCTCGGCGGGGTGTGGCAAACCGTCCAGGGCACCTGGTCGCTGATCGTGGGCGTGTTCACCGGCAACGGCGATCGCATCCGCCAGGGGCTGCTGCAGCTGTGGGCCGGCATCAACCTGCAGTTGGCCAACTGGCCGGCCAGGATGCTGCAGGCCGGCGCCGACATGATCAGCGGACTTGTGCAGGGCATCCGCTCCAAGCTCGGCGCCGCCAGCAATGCGATCGCCAGCGTCGGCACCGGAGTGGTCGATCGCTTCAAGGGCCTGCTGGGCATCCACAGCCCCTCACGCGTGTTTGCGCAGCTGGGCGACTTCACCCTGCAAGGCCTCACCGTGGGCCTGCAGCACGGCCAGGGCGCGCCTGTGCAGGCCGTGACCGCGCTCGGCAACCGCATGCGCGCGGTGGGCGCAGGCCTGGCGCTGGCAACGGCCACAGCGCCCGTGGCGGCGATCGACGGCCGGGCACCGCTCTCGGCCCCTGCGCGCGCCGCCAGCGCGCCGGCAGCCGGCAACAGCTACGTCATCCACGTCCACGCCGCACCGAACATGGATGCCAACGCACTGGCGCGCGAAGTCGCTCGCCAGATCGAAGAGCGCGACCGGCGCGCAGCGGCGACCCGCCGCTCCAGCCTGCACGACGACTGAGGATCCACCCGAATGATGATGTCCTACGGCACGTTTGTGTTTGCCCTCGACAGCGCCGCGTATCTGCAGCTGCAGCGGCAGATGAGTTGGCGCCACCCCACCAGCGAGCGTGTCGGTGCGCGAGCGGCCAGCCAGTTCCTGGGTCCGGGCGATGAGACCGTCGAACTCTCAGGCCTGATCGCGCCCGAACTCACCGGCACGCGCGCCTCACTGGACACGCTGCGCGAGCTGGCGGCAGATGGCGAGCCGTTGCCGCTGGTGGATGGTGCCGGCGTGGTCTACGGGCCGTACCTGCTCCTGTCAGTCAACGAGACCGCATCGCTGTTTTTTGAAGACGGTACCCCGCGCTGGATCGAATTCCAGCTCAGCTTGCGCCGCGCCGACGACATCGTACAGGAGGCAGCCGAATGAGCTATCCGATTCCGCAGTGGCGCGTGGTGCTCGATGGTGTCGACCTCACCGAGCGTATCGCACCTCGCCTGCTCGATCTCACCTTGACAGAATGCCGTGGCGGCGAAGCCGATCAGCTGGATCTACGCATCCATGACCACGACGGCAAGATGGCGCTGCCCAAGCGTGGCGTCAGCTTGGCCGTGTCGCTTGGATGAAAAGCCACAGGCCTGGTCGGCAAAGGCACCTTTACCGTAGACGAGGTGGAATACAGCGGCGCGCCGGACATCATCACCGTACGTGCGCGCAGTGCAGACCTCACTGCCGACATGCGCACGCGGCGCGAGCGCAGCTGGCACAACACCACGCTGGGCGCCGTACTCAATACGCTGGCAGGCGAGCATGGCCTGACACCACGTGTCGCCGAGGCGCTGGCACGCACCAAGCTGCCGCATCTGGACCAGGCCAACGAGAGTGATATGAATCTGCTGACACGACTGGGGCAGCGTTTTGACGCTGTCGCCACGGTGAAAGCCGGCGCGCTGATGTTCACTCCGATTGGCGCCGGTACCACGGCAACCGGCAAACCGCTGCCGACTGCCACGCTGACGCGGCGCGATGGCGACCAACACCGCTACGCAGTCGCAGACCGCGATGCGTATACCGGTGTGCGCGCTTACTGGGTGGACAAAGGCAAAGCGCGCCGGCAATCGGTGCTGGTGGGAACAGACGAAAAGCCCAAGCGTCTGCGCGAGTCCTACGCGGACCAGGCAACTGCACGCCAGCATGCGCACGCGGAGCTTGGGAGGATCAAGCGCGGCTTGGCCAAGCTCGACTACACTCTAGCGATCGGACGGGCTGAGCTGTTCCCAGAGCAACGCATCACCGTCAGCGGCTTCAAACCTGAGATTGACAGGCACTCTTGTCTGATTGCAAAGGTTACTCATGCGATCAACAGCTCCAGCGGCTTCAACACCGCGCTTGACTGGAGACCGCGACATAAGCACCGTTGCCCCTTTGCACAGCCGTTTAAGCCACGGCCGAGCTATCCATCAACCCGAACGCAACTATTGCAGCGCAGCGCGCCACCGGCGATTCATCGCTGCAATCGGCCCGCAGGCCCGCATCCGCTTTTTTATTACTACTTGCGATGCGATTTCAGAAGGAGGAAGTTGGCCTTCATCATTGCGAGCAGGGGTATCAGGAGCGCTAACCAGAAGCGCTACAGATTGTTCGCACCGCGTCAACGCCCCCTCTGCTGACTGGTCGGAAGCAAGTCTCAAGAAAGAGAAATAAGATACGCAAATGTAAATTGCATCTTTAGATAAATTTATTCTTTATGATGGCAGATGCCCCACTTGCTACGCAACCTCCTTTGTATCAATAAAAAGTATACATTTATCCCTTCAATAAGAAAATTTTGGCTCTTTGGGTAGAGCTCAACTAGCCTAGGGTTGGCGAAAGCCGATCTAAATAGTGCGAACCTGCGCACACTAAAAATCAATTAAACAATCATTAGAGAAATAAAGAAAAATAATGAATAAGTCACTTGGATGTGCAGCTCTACTACTCATCGCCCTCTCCTTTAAAGTCAGCGCAAATGATACAGTCACCGTATGTAACGGATGCGCTGACCAAGCCATGAGATTCAAAGCGAGAGACTTGGGCAATGGACATCATTTTTTTTGGGATTTCACTACACGCAGGCTGACACACTACCTCACACAGGGACAAAATATCCCTCCTGCAAGTTTCAAGACGGACCGTGTACCCTCAAGCACTGGGTCAATCCAACTTATCCCGTTAACATCCGACGAAACGCAACTTTTTAGCTACGGACTGGATCTTTACGACTCAACCGGAACTACCGAAATAACACACGTTTTCGCAACTGACTACATCATCCCTGCAAATGCAGCGCAAGCCAAATTCGTGATGGCAGCAGCTGCGACACACCAAGCCACGGCATTTGATATGGTAAATACACCCGTCTACCAGACGTCTGTAATTAAATTGGTGTTCAATCTAAATAATTTAGGCCCGTTTTATTGGGCACAAGATATAACTCGCGTGGCGCTGGCAACCCTCACCAACTTCGTATCAATAACCTTTCTGAAAACCCCGTTTAACTTAGTTAATACCATCCAGTTCCCTGATGGTTCCAATTTTAAGGTAGGCTGGGATTACCAGGCTAGGGCATATACCTACCTTAAGGGTTCTGCCCGTGACGCCGCTGGAAACTTCATCCCTGAGACTAGCGTTGACGCAGGCGGCGGCGCCGGGGGTAAGATCAACTATGTTTACCCGAACACCGCGACGGGAATAGCGGCGGGAGGAGAAATGGTTGATCACTTAACCGGTTTAAATGTGGGCTGGACGACGCCGCCTGGCGTTCCAGTCAACAATGGTTTTATAATCGCATGCGCCTCCACGCCGTCCGGCATTCGTTGCACAATTGAGACCCTGATAAGATGAGTACAATGCCTACTGGCAACATACCTTTGCTTCGATCATTCCTGTTTTTGTTTTTTGCCATAGCTCTAGCATGGATTGGGTGGCAGTCAACCAGCCAGATTGATTGGCAGGAATTCGCAGTGTATGCCTGTATGGTTGCCGCCTATGGTGCCTGTGTATTTTTTTATCTAAGGTCTTTGGATAAGTTAAAGCCTTTCGTTAATTATAGTTACGCCAAGTTTTTGTTGATTATGAGTCTGCTAGCAGTAAGTAGCGGATTGGCTGCAATGCTGCTGCACTCATTGAATGGATCGCCATAAATAGTCGCCCCTGAAAAACCCCAACCACCCAACGACCGCAAGGCCTTGATGTCTGCACCGGCGTGCCAGAACTACCAGTGTTCGCTACGCTGAAGGCTGGTTTCTTGCAATTTCCGCCCATGCGTACACGCCGTCCTGCTGCCGAAGACATGCCTGCCGACGAGTTGTTTCGTTCGCGGCTGGAGAACCAGATCGATCTGCGTCATCCGCTGGCGCGGCTGAGCCAACGGATGCCGTGGACGGCGTTGGAGCAAGCACTTTCATCGCGCTTGCCGGCCACCCAGGCCGGTGGCGGTCGGCCGGCATTGCCGGTGCGGCTGATTGCCGGTTTGCTCTACCTCAAACACGCCTACGACCTGTCCGATGAAGCGGTGTGCGAGCGCTGGCTGGAGAATCCGTACTGGCAGTTCTTCACCGGTGAGGTCGTGTTCCAGACGCGCTTGCCGTGCGATGCCAGCTCGCTGACGCGCTGGCGGCAGCGCCTGGGTGAGGCCGGGATGGAAGAGCTGCTGGCGCACACCATCAACGCCGCACATGCGATGCAGGCGGTGGACGCACGCGAGTTGTCGCGGGTGATCGTGGACACCACGGTGCAGGAAAAGGCGATCGCCTATCCGACCGACAGCCGTTTGCTGGAGGTGGCACGCAAGAAGCTGGTGTTACTGGCCAAGCGGCACGGCATCGGATTGCGGCAGAGCTACGCGCGGCAAGGCCCGGCCCTGAGCCGCAAGGCAGGTCGGTATGCGCATGCGCGCCAGTTCAAGCGCATGCAGCGCGTGCTGCGACGTCAACGCACAGTGCTGGGACGGCTCGTGCGCGACATCCAACGCAAACTCGATCAGGTAAACACCGGCGTGCGCGAGCGCATCGCTGTCTGGCTGGAACGTGCGCAACGGCTGTACACGCAGCGTCCGAAGGACAAACAAAAACTGTACGCATTGCATGCCCCGGAAGTGGAATGCATCGGCAAGGGCAAGGCGCGTCAAGCGTACGAATTCTGCGTCAAGGTCGGCATTGCAGTCACCGCCTGCAAGGGATTGGTCGTGGGTGCGCGCAGCTTCCCGGGCAACCCGTACGACGGCGATACCTTGGCCGAGCAGCTGGAGCAGACACGCGGGTTGCTGCAGGATGTGAGCGTAGAACCGACGGTGGCGATCGTGGACCTGGGCGATCGCGGGCGCGAGGTCGATGGCGTGCAGGTCCTGCATCGCGGCAAGGCCAAGACGCTGACGCGACGGCAATGGCGCTGGATCAAGCGACGGCAGGCGGTGGAGCCGGTGATCGGACATCTGAAAGACGACTGCAGGTTGCGTCGCTGCAGGCTGAAAGGTGCCCAAGGCGATGCGCTGCACGTGCTCGGCTGCGCCGCCGGCTACAACCTGCGCTGCATCGCGTTTTTGTACGACCACGAGTTGCCGGTCGTGAAACCTCCACGACGGCGCTGAATTTTCCCAACAATTTTCCCAAGCCCACAAAACAGGCACTTCGACTCGCGTCCAAGTGCCTGTTTTTAGTCGTCCCTGAAAAATCCCCTTTAAGCGCAAAGTGCCGTCGGTGACAGCGGCACGGCGCTCAAGGATGACCATCCCATCGCCCGCATCCAGGCACGCAAAAACGCGATCCAGCGCAGCAGCCAACGCAGGTTGTAGCCGGCGGCGCAGCCGAGCACGTGCAGCGCATCGCCTTGGGCACCTTTCAGCCTGCAGCGACGCAACCGGCAGTCGTCTTTCAGATGTCCGATCACCGGCTCCACCGCCTGCCGTCGCTTGATCCAGCGCCATTGCCGTCGCGTCAGCGTCTTGGCCTTGCCGCGATGCAGGACCTGCACGCCATCGACCTCGCGCCCGCGATCGCCCAGGTCCACGATCGCCACCGTCGGTTCTACGCTCACATCCTGCAGCAACCCGCGTGTCTGCTCCAGCTGCTCGGCCAAGGTATCGCCGTCGTACGGGTTGCCCGGGAAGCTGCGCGCACCCACGACCAATCCCTTGCAGGCGGTGACTGCAATGCCGACCTTGACGCCAAATTCGTACGCTTGACGCGCCTTGCCCTTGCCGATGCATTCCACTTCCGGGGCATGCAATGCGTACAGTTTTTGTTTGTCCTTCGGACGCTGCGTGTACAGCCGTTGCGCACGTTCCAGCCAGACAGCGATGCGCTCGCGCACGCCGGTGTTTACCTGATCGAGTTTGCGTTGGATGTCGCGCATGAGCCGTCCCAGCACTGTGCGTTGACGTCGCAAGATGCGCCGCATCCGCTTGAACTGGCGCGCATGCGCATACCGACCTGCCTTGCGGCTCAGGGCCGGGCCTTGCCGCGCGTAGCTCTGCCGCA
Organism: Xanthomonas fragariae; assembly: GCF_900183975.1. Classification (NCBI taxonomy): domain Bacteria; kingdom Pseudomonadati; phylum Pseudomonadota; class Gammaproteobacteria; order Lysobacterales; family Lysobacteraceae; genus Xanthomonas; species Xanthomonas fragariae. Next base: position 4,096,914 of record NZ_LT853882.1, on the reverse strand, counting down.
ATCCGATGCCGTGCCGCTTGGCCACTAAAACCAGCTTCTTGCGTGCCACCTCCAGCAAACGGCTGTCGGTCGGATAGGCGATCGCCTTCTCTTGCACCGTGGTGTCCACGATCACCCGCGACAACTCGCGTGCGTCCACCGCCTGCATCGCATGTGCGGCGTTGATGGTGTGCGCCAGCAGCTCTTCCATCCCGGCCTCACCCAGGCGCTGCCGCCAGCGCGTCAGCGAGCTGGCATCGCACGGCAAGCGCGTCTGGAACACGACCTCACCGGTGAAGAACTGCCAGTACGGATTCTCCAGCCAGCGCTCGCACACCGCTTCATCGGACAGGTCGTAGGCGTGTTTGAGGTAGAGCAAACCGGCAATCAGCCGCACCGGCAATGCCGGCCGACCGCCACCGGCCTGGGTGGCCGGCAAGCGCGATGAAAGTGCTTGCTCCAACGCCGTCCACGGCATCCGTTGGCTCAGCCGCGCCAGCGGATGACGCAGATCGATCTGGTTCTCCAGCCGCGATCGAAACAACTCATCGGCAGGCATGTCTTCGGCAGCAGGACGGCGTGTACGCATGGGCGGAAATTGCAAGAAACCAGCCTTCAGCGTAGCGAACACTGGTAGTTTTGGCACGCCGGTGCAGACATCAAGGCCTTGCGGTCGTTGGGTGGTTGGGGTTTTTCAGGGGCGACTTTTTATTGGTGGGCCCAGAAGGATTCGAACCTTCAACCAAAGGATTATGAGTCCTCTGCTCTAACCGTTGAGCTATAGGCCCGGCGTGGTTGGTTGCGAGATGCGGGGGGCATCTCGGACCTTCCAGCTGACGGGAAAGTTTACCTGTCTGTGCGCATCGTTGTCTGCTGTGGCATCAGGTCGCCACGCTGCCCTACGGTAACGCTCCCACTATGCGAGCGTAAAAAGCCCGGCAATGCCGTCATGCTGTTCACTTAAGCAATTGAGTTACGGAAAATCCGATGCCAGATCTCTGGCATCGGATTTTTTTGTGTCTTTTCAACACCAGCTGTTCGACCTTGGCGACCTATTCCCCTTCTCCGACCTGAACACCGTTCCCCAGAACCTTCTGGTGGAATGGGTGGCAGTGCGCTGAAACTGTCGTCTCAGACCAGCATCCGGCGTCGGCGTCTTCCGAGTGATCAGGTGGCTTGTGCTGGGCGTGGCATTGTTCCGCGACGAGCCGGTGCACGCCGCCGCACACCGTCTGAATCTCTGCGCGTAGGTGCTGGCTTCGGAAGATCTGCTGGCCCGAAGGGGCATCAGTCAGGCACGCGCCCAGCTAGTCGCTGATCCGGTTAAATCCCTTTAAATCCCTGTTTGCAATGATAGGGACGCAGTGGGGCTGCGCGCGCTACCGCGGTGATGAGTGGGGATCACAGCTGTTTGCCGTGGATGGTGCGTTGCTGCGGACACCGGACACCGAAAAACTGTGCGAACACTTTGGCTCCGGCAACGCCGGCACAGACCGTCGAACGCCGTTTCCCATGCTGCCACTGGTTACGCTAATGAACGTCCACTCACATGTCTTGCTCGATGCCCAGCTGAGCCCCTACCGTGCAGTGAGAGACGTCTGACCGAACCGTTCTTGCAGAAGATTCCCGACCGTTCAGTCACCTTGTTCGACAAAAGCTTCTGAAGCGCTGATCTACTGCTGGCTCTTTCGCGCAACGGCGCTGCGCGCCACTGGCTGACACCGGCGTGCAGCAGCCAATCAAGCCTCGACCCGACCACAGGCCGGCGCTTATCCCAGCTTCGCTCAGGCATCGCAGCCCTGTTCCGTAATAACTGTCCAAGGCCTGCGCGGCCAAGGACGGTGAAGATTTCGAAACCCCGCTATCCGGTGGATCGAAAGGCTGCCCCGCTTAAGTGAACAGCATTACGGCATGGGCTGGACTTTTTGAGCGCTCAACACACCAACCCATCAGTTGATGGCTGACTAAAGCATCGAACGAAGCGGACTCGCGTATCGGATTGCCTGCGGTGCATGGCCCGAGTTTGCCAAGAAACCTAAGCTCTGCAATCCTGAATCCACAAATCTCAAATCGCAGCCCGTCACGCATTCGCCATCTCAAGCTGCGCATCGATCAACCGCTTACCTACACCAAACCCATGCGCAATGGCATCTTGATAGGTCTCCCAACTCGGCTCCTGGCCGCCGATGCGCGGCTGGCGCTCGCCGCTGAGGGCATAGACGTCGACCCATAGCGTCCACTTGGCGTCCGGGGCTACTTGCGCGGCGCGGACGCGGATCTCATGCTCGCGGTATTTGGTGGTTTCAAAGCGGCTTTGCCTACTCATAAAGACGATCCCGTTTCCATTCGTCCACCAACTTAGAAGTCGTGGCCAAAACGCAACGTGAGCTTGGAAGAAACCGCCGTCCAATGCTGCGGCGCCGTGTTGGTTCGTCGCCGATGCGTAAAGTCCGCTGCACCCATGCCACCCCCGACGGTCGTGCCCTACTGTGATGACTGATCAAACACAGCTAACCGCTTCGCCCATAACCCAACAACCCAGCGAGTGCGGGGCTGTTGAGTGATCGCAGCACGACTGAAACTGTGGTGTCAGTCGATATCCAGGAACGAGCGCAGTTGTTCTGAACGGCTCGGGTGGCGCAGCTTGCGCAACGCCTTGGCCTCTATCTGACGAATTCGCTCGCGAGTAACGTCGAACTGCTTGCCGACTTCTTCCAGCGTGTGATCGGTATTCATATCGATACCGAAGCGCATCCGCAGCACCTTGGCTTCGCGCGGGGTCAGACCAGCCAACACGTCACGCACCGTCTCGGAGAGATTGATGTTGGTAGTGTTGTCGATCGGGGACTCCACATTGGTGTCCTCGATGAAGTCGCCCAGATGTGAATCCTCGTCGTCGCCGATCGGGGTTTCCATCGAAATCGGCTCCTTGGCGATTTTCATCACCTTGCGGATCTTGTCCTCGGGCATGTCCATTTCCTTGGCCAGTTCCTCCGGCGTGGCCTCGCGGCCGAACTGCTGGAGCATCTGACGGGAAATGCGGTTCAATTTGTTGATCGTTTCGATCATGTGCACCGGAATACGAATGGTGCGCGCCTGATCGGCGATCGAACGGGTGATGGCCTGACGGATCCACCACGTTGCATACGTCGAGAACTTGAAACCGCGAAGGTAATCGAACTTGTCCACGGCTTTCATCAGGCCGATGTTGCCTTCCTGGATGAGGTCGAGGAACTGCAGGCCGCGGTTGGTGTACTTCTTGGAGATCGAGATGACCAGACGCAGGTTGGCTTCGATCATTTCCTTCTTGGCCTTGCGTGCCTTGGCTTCGCCATAGGCCATCGCGCGGCTGATCTCTTTGATCTCGGCCAGGGTCAAGTAGCTAGCCTTCTCCATCTCGATCAAGCCCTGCTGGTCGGACACGATCTGATCCTTGACGTCGCGCAGTGCCGACGACCACTTTTGCTTGCGCTTGAGTGCGTCCTCCACCCATTCCAGGTTGGTCTGATTGCCTTCCCAGGAACGAATGAAATCCTTGCGCGGCATGCGAGCCACAGTCGTTGCCAGGTGTAGCACCTTGCGCTCGTGATCCTTGATGCCGTTGACCACGCCACGCAGCTGGGTGACCAGCGCGTCGGTCAACGGCAGCGGCAGCTTGAGCGTGGTGAAAATGGCGGCCATGTCTTCGCGCGCCTTGACCACCAGCTTGTGCTCGGTGCCGTTCTTGGCATGGATCTTCTTGAACTTGGCGTATTCGTTGGCCAAGTTCTCCATGCGCGTTGCGACTTCCACCGGGTCCGGACCGGTCGGGCCGGCCTCTTCTTCGGCAGCGTCGTCATCGCCGTCGTCGTCATCGTCGTCTTCTACCGCTTCGTCATCGGCAGCGGCGACGGGGCCAGCAGCCGCCAGCGCGGTGGCGGCCGCATCAGCTTCTTCGATCAGGTCGTTGAAGCCGACCACGATCTCGGCCAGACGCTTCTTACCTTCCTTATGCGCTTCGTAATGGGCCAGCAGCATTTCGGTCGACAGCGGGAATACGCCCAGTGCTGCCTGGACCTGGCTCAGGCCTTCTTCGATGCGCTTTGCGATGGCGATTTCGCCTTCGCGGGTCAGCAGCTCGACCGTCCCCATCTCGCGCATGTACATGCGCACCGGGTCGGTGGTGCGGCCACCTTCGGTATCGAGCGCGGTCAGCGCGGCGGCAGCTTCTTCGGCTGCGGTGTCGTCAACCTCGCGATTGCCGCTGTTGCCAGCGTTGAGCAACAGAGTTTCAGCATCAGGCGCAACTTCATGGACGTCGATGCCCATGCCGTTGATCATGCTGATGATGTCTTCGATCTGCTCCGGGTCGACCAAGTCGTCGGGCAGATGGTCATTGACTTCGGCGTAGGTCAGATAGCCCTGTTCCAGGCCCTTGCTGATCAGTAGCTTGATGTCGGATTGCTGGGCAGGACGTTCGTTGGCCATGAGTACTCGCGCCACCGGCTTTGAGATTGGAAAGAAGACCTAGCATTATACCAGCGTGAAGTCCCGTCTGCCGGGTTCAAGACGAGACCGCTGGTGCAGCGTTGGCTAGGGTCTGAGAAGGAAGGTCACCGGGCCATCGTTGGCTAGGTCGATAACCATATGGGCACCGAAGCGCCCGGTTTCCACCCCGCCGCGATGTATTTCGCGACAAATCGCCACCAATTGATTGAATGCCTGTTCAGCCTCCTGCGGCGGTGCGGCGGTGCTGAAACCAGGCCGGTTGCCGGAGCTAGTGTCGGCGGCCAGCGTGAACTGACTGACCAACAGCAGGTCACCAGTGGTGTCGGTGAGCGAGCGGTTCATTTTGCCGGCGTCGTCAGCGAACACGCGGTAGCCGAGCATGCGCTCGGCCAAGCGCCGGATCTGCGCGCCGTTGTCGCCGGGCTCGACGCCGACCAGAGCCAGCAGCCCGGGGCCGATCTGACCGACGGTCTGCGCATCGACCGTGACCGAGGCCCGGGTGACGCGTTGGATCAGTGCAAGCATCGACATTCCTGGTGAGCAAACTGTGCCGCGCAGCATGCCCAGCGCTCCTGGCGCTGTCACGCGCGGGCCTTCCCCGGCCGCGCTGTTTAGAATTGCGCCGATGAAACCTGATGTTCGCGCTCGTCTGCTTTACGCCACCGCCGCCATCGTAGGCCGCCTGCCGTGGCCGCTGCTCAAACGCGTGGCCGACACACTGGCCTGGAGCTGGCGCAAGCTCAATGCACGCGAGGCCCGCGTGGCACGTCGCAATCTGAAGTTGGCGTATCCGGAACTGAGCGCCGAACAGCGCGCGCAGTTGCATGCCCAAGTCCTGCAATCGACGGCGCGCCAGACGCTGGAAGTGCTGCGCACCTGGACCCGCCCGCCTGCCGACAATCTGGTGCGGCTGCAACGCAACGGCCAGGAGCTCTACGACGCGGCGCTGGCTTCCGGGCGTGGGGTGATCGTGGCCGCGCCGCACTTCGGCAATTGGGAACTGCTCAATCAGTGGTTGTCCGAGCGCGGGCCGATCGCGATCGTGTACCGCCCGCCGGAGTCCGAGGCGGTGGACGGCTTCCTGCAACTGGCACGCGGTGGCGACAACGTGCGCCAGGTACGTGCCGAAGGCCCGGCGGTGCGGCAGCTGTTCAAAGTGCTGAAAGAAGGTGGCGCGGTCGGCATTCTGCCCGACCAGCAGCCCAAGATGGGCGATGGCGTGTTCGCGCCGTTTTTCGGCATTCCGGCCCTGACGATGACGCTGGTCAACCGGCTCGCCGAACGTACCGGCGCGATCGTGCTGTACGGCTGGTGCGAACGTGCCGATGCAGACCTGCAGTTCGCACTACATGTACAACCGGCCGACCCGGCGGTAGCCGACCCGGACCCGGTGCGCGCGGCCAGTGCGCTTAACGCGGGGATCGAGCAGATCGCCCGGCGCGACCCGGCGCAATATCAGTGGACCTACAAGCGCTACACGCTGCGCCCGCCGGGCAGTGGCCAGGCCAATCCCTATGCAACGGAGCGGCACCCGCACTGACTCCGGCTGAAGGCAGGTCCGATGACGCAACGCGCCGCGTCGGCGTCGGCAACGACCACCGAACATTCAATCGTCGTGCGGATCGCTCGGCGTGGTCAAAATCCGCTGATAAAACGCCAGGTCCAGCCAGCGACCGAACTTGAAACCGGCCTCGCGCAAGGTGCCGGCATGGGTAAAGCCGAGCTGTTCGTGCAAGGCGATGCTCGCCTGATTGCTGGTATCGATGCCGCCAACCAGCACGTGCACCCCATGTTTTTCTGCCGCAGCGATCAAGCCCTGCAGCAAAGTCCGCCCCAGCCCTTTGCCGCGATGATCGCGATGCATGTAGATCGAATGCTCGACGCTGTACTTGAACGCCGGCCAGGCGCGAAACGTACCGTAGCTGGCGAAGCCCATCAAAGTGCCGTCGGCGTCCTCGACCCCGATCACCGGAAAGCCAGCCGCGCGCTTGGTAGCAAACCAGCCGACCATGCTCTCCGGCGGCCGCTGCCGGTAGTCGTAGAGCGCGGTCGAATGGGCGATGGCATCGTTGAAGATGTCCAGAATGGCACTGGCATGACGCGCTTCGCTGCAATCGATGAGATGCATGGGATCCATCAGCTATGGCAGTCGTTTGATTAAAAAGCATTGCCGGGCGATCAACAACGCGGCTGCCATCCAATCTGTACCGCCACCCAATCTGCAGCCGCTGGATGCAGCGTTCTACCCGGTCGTGGCGACTGCCTGTTGCCAACCACGCGACAATGGCACGCGCGATCACGTCATGGCCGCGGCTGCGGCCGCCTTGAAGCGGCCGTGGCAATCCCCATCTGGAGTCGTGCATGAGCAGCCCCGTCCCCTCCCCCAACGCACAAGCCTTCGGCGACCCGGCGGCAATCCGCTGTGAGCGCGCCGCCTCTGAACTGCGCGCCGGCCGCCCAGTGCTGCTGACCGCGGCTCACGGGCAGGCGCGCGCGGTGCTGGCGTTAGACAGCAGCACGGCGCAGTCGTTTGCGGCATTCGCACGCGCCGCGCAGGGTTGCTACTACCTGTTTGTTACACCCACCCGCGCCCAGGTACTGGGATTGAGCGCGCCGCAAGGTGCGCGCGTCGACCTGGTCGAGCACAGCTACGAGCAACTTGCCGCGCTGGCCTATCTGCGCGATACCCCGGTACCGACGCAGTGGACGCCCGGCGACGCGCTTGACGCAGGCGCGGTGGAGATCGCGCGGCTGGGATTGCTACTGCCGGCGATGCTGGCCGTTGACCTGCGCGACGCAGACGACCATGCCGCCTTCGCCGGCTGCCAATCGCTGGCGCTGGACGACCTAGGCACCGGCTGCGCCAAATCCGCGGCGGCCGGCTACGAACTGGTGACCCGCACATCGGTGCCGTTGCGCGGCCTGGGCTTGAGCGAATTTGTGGTGTTCCGCGGCGGCGTTGCGCAGCGCGACCAGGTAGCGATCGTGGTCGGCCAGCCGGACCTGAAGGCCGCGGTGCCGGTGCGCGTGCACTCGTCATGCCTGACCGGCGATTTGTTCGGCTCGCTCAAATGCGATTGCGGCGACCAGCTACGGCATGGTCTGGCCAAGTTAAAAGAGCTTGGCGGCGGTGTGCTGCTGTATCTGGACCAGGAAGGCCGCGGCACCGGCATCGCCGCCAAGATGCGTGCCTACGGCTATCAGCATGCAGGCCTGGATACCATCGATGCCGATGCGCAACTGGGTTTCGGCTCGGACGAGCGCCGCTACGGCAGCGCGGTCGCGATGTTGCGTGGCCTGGGCATCAGCCGAATCCGTTTATTGACCAACAACCCCGCCAAAGCCGAACGCCTGCGCGCGGCCGGCATCGCGGTCGAAGACCGCATCCCGATCACCGGCGATGTCACCGCCGAAAACGAACAGTACCTGCGCACAAAGTCAGCGCGCGCCGGGCATGCGCTGGATGTGGACGCACTGCTCTTGGCGGCTCGGTAAGCTCGCTCCGGCATCGTCGTCAGCACCTTGCCGATAAGCGTGGACCAGTTGCACAACCTGCAGCGTATCTGTGGCAGTTGCCATTGTTCAGCCCGAGTGCACGTGCCGAATGGTGGCGCGGCCTCTGTCAGGCCCGCTCACCGCCTGCCCGCGTGCGTTTTCTTACGCCGCTTCTTACGCTGCCTGCACAGCGAGCAGCGTGCGTCCAGGACACCCAGGCATCGGTGGAGTAAGGCTGCCTGCACCGGATGCGCGCTCACCTGGCAGCCGGCTATGCTTGCGAACCGCTTCTGCAGGCCCGCCTTGTGCACGACGCTCCACCGCCGCCCCCCGACGTCATCGTCCACCCTGCTCCGGCAGAGGCGCAGGCTGTGAACCACACGCAGTGGCAATCGCTACCGAGACGCGGCGCTTATGTGGCGGCGCTCAACGGCGCGCTCGGCGGCGGATGCATGAGCCTGTTCGCGGCCGGCGTGACGGTCACGGTGCTGCACGCCTGGCACTATTGGCCGGCGATGCTCGGCCTGACCCTGGGCGCTGCGCTGCTGGGTGCCTGGTTCGCAGTCAAACGGCATCGGCTCACCCATTGGAAACTCGACCCCCACGGCCTAGCGCTGCAACGCGGCCACCTGTGGCAAAGCGATACACGGATTCCGATCTCGCGCGTGCAGCACGTGGATTTGCGCCGCGGCCCGATCGAACGCGCCACGCAGCTGACCACGCTGGTGGTGCACACCGCCGGCAGCCGGCTCAACGCGGTGGCGCTGTCGGGGCTGGATCAGGGCGATGCCGAGCGCTTACGCGACCGCCTGGCCCGCCAGCTCGATCACGACGACGATGCGCTGTGAGTGCCATCGAACATTGCGGCGGCGACGAGCAGCGCTTGCATCCGTTGTCGTGGGTGTTCGTGTTGCTGCAGCAGATCCGCCAATTCCTGATTCCGCTGGCGGCATTGATCCTGTTCGGCAGCCGCGACGGCACTCGCGATTTCGCCGATCAGATCGCCACCTGTGTGGTCATCGCGCTACTGGTGGCGATTTCGGTGCTGCGTTACTTCACCTATCGCTACCGCATCGGCACCGATGGCGTGGCGATTCGTAGCGGCCTGCTGGAACGCAGCCGGCGCGATATTCCGTTCGCCCGCATCCACAACGTGGTGGTGCATCAATCGCTGCTGCATCGGTTGGCTGGCGTGGCCGAAGTGCGGCTGGAATCGGCCGGTGGCCGAAAGCCGGAAGCGCAAATGCGCGTGCTGCGGCTGGACCAGGCATTAGCGCTGGAAGATCTGATCCGTCGCCGCGCCAATGACGCCGATGCCACTGCACCGCAGATCGAAGACGACAGCACCTTGCTGCGCTTGCCGATGGCCGAAGTGATCCGGCTGGGTCTGATTTCCAATCGCGGTATGGTGGTGGTGGCTGCCTGCTTCGGTGTGAGCTACCAGATGATTCCGCGCCGTGCGGTATCCAACTTCGTCGAACACAACGGCGAGCTGGCGTATCGCTATGTCAGCCAGATCCATCCGGGCGCCACAGTGACCGCCGCGCTGCTGGTAATCGGCTCTTTGGCTGTGTTGATCGCGATGCGCGCGTTGTCGGTGGCCTTGGCGACGGCGCAGTACTACGGCTTTCGTCTGAGCGAATCCGAGCGCCGCCTCACCGTGGAACGCGGGCTGCTGACGCGTATTCGTAGCAGCGTTGCGTTGCGGCGTATCCAGTCGTGGACGCTATACGAAAGCCGCCTGCATCGCCTGTTCGGCCGTCGCCGATTGCGTGTGGACACCGCAGTGGTTGGTTCTGGCGATAACGAAGGCAGCGCCTTGAAAGAGCTCGCGCCGATCGTCGATCCGCAACGCTGCGATGCCTTGTTGCAGCGCCTGCTGCCCGGCATTGCTTGGCCCCCCGCGCAGTGGCAGTCAATCGCCACGCATTGCTGGTGGCGATTGAGTCTGCCAACACTGTTGCTGCTGCCGCCGGTGGTGGCCGGCCTGGCCTGGCACTGGGGCAGTCAAGCGTTGTGGTTGCTGCTGTGGCTGCCGTGGAGTGCATTCAAGGCACATCGCCAAATGCAGCACATGGGCTATGCGGTGGATGCGCGCTACGTGGCCGTGCGTGGCGGCTGGTGGAAGCGCTGGTGGCGGCTGGCCGAGCTGGACAAATTACAGGCGCTGCAACTGCAACGTTCGCCCTTGGATCGCCTGTCAGGCACCGCCACGCTCTGGCTGGACACTGCCGGCGCCAGCCCGACCGGGCCAGACTTGCGGCTGCGCTTTGTGCCGTTTGCCCAGGCCCAGGCGCTGCAGGCGCAACTCGACGCGGCGCTGGCGCGACGCAAGCTGCGTTGGTGATCGGCTTTCATGATCAGGTCGGCGATGAGTACGGGGCGAACATATCGACACGCGCGTTGTCGCTGATCACGTTCAGCGCTGCGCCGGACCCCAATAACCAAGCTCGCGGCGAATCTGCAGACCACGCCATAGCGCACCCAACGGCTTGCGCCGCAGCATGCCGAGTTTGCCGGCAATGAAATCCTCGGTCGCTGCAACCACCCGCTCGGAAGACTGCCCATCGCGATACGGATGGATCGCGTCGGCATAACTGGTCAGCGCGCTGCGTAGCTCCGCATCTGGCGCCAGCGCGCGCGCCAGATGCTGCGGCAAATGCCCAGGCTGTCGAAAGTCGAGCATATGCGGCTGCGGCATCCGGTTGCGGAAGGTCACCACCGGTTTGTGCTGCACCACGAACTCGGACACGATCGATGAGGTGTCCGAGACCAGCACATCGGCCGCACGTTGCGCGGCCATGACTTGTTCGGGCTCGACAAAACGTGCGTTGGCACCGGCCAGCGCGCGATAGCGATCAAATAATTCCGGTGCGCACTTGGGGTGCAAGGTGAGCAGCCAGTAATGCGCACCGCGTGCGATATCGGCGGCGATGTCATCGTAGAGCGTCGGCGCAGCGCTCAAGCGCTCGGTGAAGGTCGAGCCGAACAGGATCACTGGGCGACCGCTGGCTGGCGCGCGCAGTGCGGCGCTACGGCCGCCATCGTCGCCGAACACCGGGTCGAGTTTGGGCCAGCCGGTTTCAACCACCGCGAAATGCCCTTCGCGCTGCGCCAACGCACGGAACGGCGCAGTAGTGGCCGGACCTTGCGAGCAATACAGATCGAATAAGCCGCGCACGCGGAAATGCCCGCGATTGTCTTGGCGTTTTTGCACGTTGAAACCGTGGAAGAGCTGCACCTTGGCGCCCGAAATAAACGGCGGCACCCAATTGGCCGCGCTGAACACCGCGCGCGGACGCAAGGCCAGCACATCGCGCAGGCCGACCTCGTGCACACCCGGCATCACCAGCCCGCGTGCACCGCCCTCGAACCAGGCCGACACCGCGTGACCGGAGGCCTGTAATGCCTGAGCCAATGGCGCCAGAATAGGCAACGCATAACGCTCCGTTGCGAACAGCAGGTATTCGGCCATCACATGTCCTCTTCGACCGCACCCGACGAACGGCCTTGCATTTCCGCCTGCATTATCGCGTTCAACGAGGCCGATCGCCTACGCGACTGTCTGACCTCGCTGGCGTTCTGCGACGAGATCGTGGTGGTGGACTCCGGCTCCACCGATGCAACTGTGGCAATCGCGACGGCGCAGGGCGCACGCGTACTGCAGTGCGTCTTTGACGGCTATCGCAGCCAGAAGGCTTTTTGTGTCGGGCAGGCCAGCTACGACTGGGTGCTGTGCCTGGATGCCGACGAACGCGTGAGCGACGCGTTGCGCGCGTCGATCGTTGCCGCACGCGATGCCGGCTTCGCCAATGCGGCCGGCTATCGGTTCGCACGGTTATCGGATTATTTCGGCCGATTCCTGCGCCATGGCAATGCTTATCCGGATCGGGTGCTGCGATTGTTCGATCGACGCCGTGGCGGCTGGCGCGGCAATCGCCAGATCCATGAGGCGGCCAGTGTCGATGGGGCCGTGGTGACGCTGGCGGGCGACTTGATCCACTATCCGTATCGCTCCCTGGCGCAGCAATTGGCCAAGACCCAGCGCTACGCGCAAATGATGGCCGAGCACGAGTACGCCCGCGGCAAACGCGCGACCTGGAGCAAGCTGGTGCTGGCACCGGCCTGGCGTTTCTGGCGCGGTTATCTGCTGCGTGGTGGGTTTCGCGACGGCTGGCACGGGCTGATCTACGCCTATGTACGCGCCAACTACGTGCGCCAGAAGACCATCGTGCTGTGGCTGTTGCAGCACGATCAACCGGTGCAGGACCCGCCGCGGGCGGACGATCAGCGCGGCGATTAAAAGCAACTAACACCACCACCTCACTCACGCCAGGCTGCGATCGGCACCTCGAATCCGCAGCGCTCGGCTACATTCCGGTTGTCAGCGCGAGATCCGCACCCACCGGAAGTTAGGCCTTGTTAGCCGCGCCAGCCGCGGCCTGCTGCGCCTGGCGCGCCGCCAAGCCGGACAGCACACCCACCATCGCCGTGTAGAAACTCGCCGATACTTGGTGCGCGAACATCGACTGGGTCAATCCGCACAATGCGTAACTCATCACGATCATCACACCGGCCGCTGCCGGGCCACGGAACTGACGCTGCCCGCTGCGTCGATGCAGGCATACAAAGACCCACAGCGGCACGCCATAGACCGCGATCAGCAGCAGCACCCCGGGGATGCCCTGGGTCGCCCCCCACTCAGCCAGATCGTTATGCGCGTGACCAAGATGACAGCGCAGCAACCAAGTATCGTCTGCGCATACCGGCAGTTCGCGCATCGCATCATCGAAACGGCCGACACCGACGCCGGTCAACGGATGCGCTCTCAAGGTGTCCCACGCCACATGCAAACGTTCGATACGAGCACCGGCAGACGAATCGCTGTCGCCGACTTCGTAACGCTGCAAATCGCTTTGCAACTCGCCAAGGCGCATCTGATCGGTCAACGCCGGCACGCTGACGACCACGCCCACTCCCAGTACCGCGCTGCCGACGAAAGTCAGCAAGCGCATGCGTGCGCTGTGCCACGGCGCCCCCCAGATCAACACGCCCAAAGTCACCAGCAACGACAGCCACACACCGCGGCTGCCGCTGAGCACGATCACCATCACCGTGGCGATGGCGGCGCCCACCAACCAACGCACATTGCCGACCGGGCGACAGAACACCGCCACCACCAGCAACATCAGCGCGATATCGGCAAACACAATCGCATTGGTCCAACCTTCCGCGCGGTCGGCACCGTTCATCACCTGCAGCATGGCAATCAGCATCGCCGCGAACACACCGGTCAGCGCGCCGCGCCATAGCCAGACTTGGCGCGGCTGCAATGCGTAAGCCCACAACGCCGCCCATGGCAGCACCAGAAAGCGCGAGCGGTTGTCGACATCGCGCAGCCCGTGTTCGAACAACGCAATCGACAGCAGCGACATCGCGATCACCGCTGCCGTCAGCCAGCACAGTGCGCGTAACGACCAACTACACGAGGCGATGCCCACGCGCAGGCTGCGCCAACCGACCAGCGAGCCAAGCAACAAGCACAGGCCGAATGGCAGCAGCCCGCTCGGCATGCTGACCACCAGTGCGGTCAACGCGAACACGCCCAGCTCGGCGATACCCACGCCTACCCGCGATGCGATAGGGGCAGACTGCGGGAGCGAAGCGGGCTGAGTGCGCAAGGAATTCATCGAAACATCGGTGGAGAAAGGGAGGCAAAGCAGACGACAGGCATCGGCAGCGGACCAAGATAACGATGCTTCGCATGAATCCTTGCTAGACAGCAACCAGCACGGGCATTGACGCAGTACAGATGGCACCACGGATGTGCGCTCGATCGCTTCGTTCGCTGCCTCATTCGGAATCCAGGTTGCCCTGCTCCTTCTCTTCAACTGCGCGCTCATTGGAGCCAGCCACGCAGTCGCTGTGAACGGCATCGGCCGGCACCAGCCACCACCGGCGGCGATTGGCAACTCCCACCAATTGGCTGCGACTGCGATCCACACAGGCCAGCAATGCGGTCTCCTGCGCCATCAACCAGCGCCGGTCAGGTTGCGCTGCCTGCCAAGCCACACCCTGCTGCAATTGTTTTTCCCATGGCACCTTGAAGCCGAAGGTCTGCGCAGGGCGGTCGGCCATCAGCAGGTTCTGTTCCTTCCATGCCACGAGCCCGAGCTGCGCATCCGGGCCGATGCGGTGCCCGGCTTCGCGCATCACCGCGCCCGCCGAGCTGGAGTCGTTGAAGATGGGGTAGCAGACCAGACCGAACGCCACCCACCACGCGCCAAGCAGCGAGACCAGCGCAAGCGCGGAGCGGCGCACCCGCAACAACAGCAGGCTGGCGATACCCCACAGACCGACTGCCAGCAGCAGCCAACCCAGCGGGCCGGTCGCTTCGCTGCCGACCCCGCGGCTATCCATGATCTTCTGCTCGAAGCCTGGATGCCCGATCAGCATCGCCGCGCCACCGGCGCTGAACAGCGCCGCCAGCAGCAATCCGAATCCGAACAGCAGCCGCTGCACGCCGACCCGACGCAGCAGGCCCGGCGCCAACGGCGCCAGGGCCAGGCAGAACATCGGCAGCGCCGGCAGGATATAGACATCGCGCTTGCCGCTGGGAATGGTGAAAAATACCAGCACCAACAACCACCACCCCAGCGGCAGCAGATAGCGCGGATCGCGCCGCCGCAGCCGGCGCCGCCAAGCCGGGATCGCCCAAGGCAGCAGCAAAATGGTCGGCAGCCACAGCGTGGCCATGCTCTGCAGGTGGTACCAGATCGGCTGCGCATGATCCCAGGAACTGGCATAGCGCTTGGCGGTCTGGCGCAGCAGGATGTCGTTGAGATACACGCGGTATTCGGGCTGGCCTGCGGTCAGCGCGGCCACCATCATCGGCACGAACCACAGCCCGATCGCGACGAAGAAAAACAGCGGCCCCAGCCAGAAGCGCCGATCGCGCACATCCACGCGCACGCCTGGCCAGCGACGCGCCGCGGCAATCCCGGCCGGAATCAGCATCAGCAGCGCGATCACGCCCACCCCTTTGGTGATCACGCCCAGCCCGGCGGCAAACCATCCCAGCGTCCACCAGCGCCAGGCAGGCCCCATCAGCAGATGGCGCAGCAGCCCGTAATTGGCCAGGGTGATCCAGAACACCACCAACGGATCGATCTGCGCCTTCTTGGCCTGGAAGGTGAAGTGCAGCGTAAACAGCAGCATCCAGGCCGCATATGCACCCACGCGCCGGGTCCACAACCGCCGCCCCAGGTCATAAACGCAGGCCAGCGTGCCCAATGCGGCCAGCAGCGACGGCAGCAGGAAGGCCACCCGCCAATTGCCCAGCAGCGTGTAGCACAGCGCCTGCAGCCACATCAGCATCGGCGGTTTGTCCGAATACAGCTCGTTGCCGCGATGCGGGAACAGCCAGTCGCCACTCAACACCATCTGCTTGGCGACCAGCGCAAAGCGCGGCTCATCCGCCGGCCACGGGTCACGCAAGCCCAGGCCGGCGCCGATCACCAACACAGCGGTGATGGCCAGCAGCCAGAAATTTTTGGAAGCACGGGTCTTGAGCATGTCGGGCCGCAATGGACGCAAAAGGTGGAGCGCTACACTCAGCGCGCGATCAAGAGGCTTTTAGCAAAAGCGCGTAGAAAAATCCGTCGCAGTGCTGCTCGCCTGGAAACCGCTGACGCCCCGGACCTGCTGCATGACCGAACGGCGCAGCCAACGGCTGCGCCTGCGCATCCGGGGTGCGCTGCAGAAACGACTCGACCTGCGCCTTGTTTTCGCGCGCAAGCAGCGAGCAGGTGGTGTAGAGCAACTGCCCGCCCGGGCGCAGCGTGCGCCAGGTCGCATCGAGCAGGCGCGCCTGCAGTCCAGACAAGGCACCGATATCGTCGGCGCGGCGATGTAGCAACACGTCGGGCTGACGCCGCACCACACCGGTGGCCGAACAGGGAGCGTCCAGCAACACCGCATCAAACGGCTGCCCGTTCCACCAAGCTTCGGTATCGGTGGTATCTGCGGCATGCAGTGCCACCTGCGCGCTCGGTACGGTGCGCCGCAAGGTCTGCTGCACGCGTTCCAGCCGGCGCGCATCCACGTCCAGCGCGGTGAGCTGCAAACCGGGATGGCGTTCCAACAGATGCGCCGCTTTGCCGCCGGGCGCAGCGCAGGCATCGAGCACGCGCGCCGATGGGGCCAGCATCAGCGCATCGGCCACCTGCTGCGCAGAGCCGTCTTGCACCGAGACATCGCCTTCGGCAAAGCCCGGCAAATGGCTCACCGGCACCGCGCTGTGCAGGCGCACCGCGTCGGGCAGCATTGTATCGGTCTGCGCGCCGATACCCAGTTCGGCCAGACGTGCAACGTAAGTGACGGGGTCGGTACGCGAGCGCTGCACACGCAGCCACATCGGCGCCACCTGCGCGCTCGCTATAAAAATGGTCTCTGCGCGATCGCCCCAGTCCGCACGCAGTTGCTTGCGAAGCCACGATGGCCAGCCGGCATCGGCCGATACCGCCGGAAACCCTTCGCGCTGCGCGCGCCGCAGGACCGCGTTGACCATGCCGGCCTGACGCGGTCGGCCGAGTGCGCGGCACGCGTCCACGGTAGCCGACAGTGACGCATGTGCCGGCAGTTGCAGCACATCGAGCTGTGCGAAGCCGGTCATCAGCAACGCCTTGAGTTCGGCATCGCGTCGCGGCAACGGGCGCTCCAGCCACTGCCGCAATGCGGCCTCGTAGGCTGGGTGGCGGCGTATCACCGCAAAACAGATCGCCTCCACTAACGCGCGGTCGCGCGGATCGCTCACGCCGGGCAAGGTCACAGCCAGTTCGGCCTTCAACGAGCGGCCCTGATCGAACACTGCCGTCAGCACCCGTGCCGCAGCCAGGCGCGAGGCAACGCCGGCGGTCGCGGTATCGGCCGACATCAGCGCAGCGCCGGGAGATCGCGGCGCGCGTTGAGGTAATCGGCAGCAGTGATCGCTTTACCGCCCTCGCGCTGCAACACGCGCACCCGCAGCGCGCCCTCACCGCATGCGATGTCGATGCCCTGCTTGCTGGCCGCGAGCAACCTGCCCGGCGGCTGCTGGTGGGCCAGATCCAGCGCCACCGCGCCATGCAAGCGCACGCGCTCGCCGGCCAGGATCGCCTCGGCCACCGGCCACGGATTGAATGCACGCACGCGCCGCGCCAGTTCCTGTGCCGGCTGTGCCCAATCCAGGCGTGCCTGCGCCTTGTCCAACTTGTGCGCGTAGGTCACGCCTTCGGCAGGCTGCGGTTGCACGACCGGGCGAATGCCGGCACGCAGCAAACCCAGGCCATCGGATAGCACCTGCGCGCCCAGCGCGGCCAGGCGATCGTGCAGCTGCCCGCCGGTTTCCTGCTCACCGATTTCCAGCCGTTGCGACAGCAGCACCGGGCCGGTATCCAAACCGGCTTCCATCTGCATCAGGCACACCCCGGTTTCGGTATCGCCGGCCTCGATCGCGCGCTGGATCGGCGCGGCGCCACGCCAACGCGGCAGGAGCGAAGCATGCAAGTTCCAGCAGCCATGGGTTGGCGCGGCCAGCACGGCCTTGGGCAGGATCAAACCGTAGGCAACCACCACCATCAAATCGGCATTGAGCGCACGCAGTGTGGCCAACGCCTCGGGCGAACGCAGGGTCTGCGGTTGGAACACCGGAATGCCACGCGCGATCGCTTCCATCTTGACCGGCGACGGCGTCAGCCCACGACCGCGGCCAGCAGGCCGATCCGGTTGGGTATAGACAGCAACCACTTCATGCCGCTGCGCGGCAGCGCGCAACGACGCGACGGCGAAATCCGGCGTACCGGCAAATACGATTTTCATTGGGCGGGGATTCGAAAGTGAAGATTTGGGATTCGCAACGGCAGATGCGGCGACCGGGGTGAGACTCGGCGTAACGGTAAGGCCGGGATTCGGGAGTTGGGATTCGCAAGGGCGGATCCGGCGCGATTGGCGCCAGACCAGGCGCTTCCAGCCCCTGAAGATTCGGTGCTTTCTGCGGGAAATGGCTTGTCCAATCCCGAATCAATGCCGGCTTTCAGACCCACCTGTGCACGCGGACCGCGCGTCGCAATGAAGACATGCGCCATACCCTCAAGACACGCGCAACATTGAGCCGGGATTCCCGATTGGAGATTGGCAACAACGGTGTCGGTAACCGGTCAGAAAACCCGCTTTTCCAATCCCCAATCCCAGCCGTCAGGCCACATGCTTGCGCTGTTTGGCCAGCTTCTTGCGCACCATCTCGCGCTTGAGCGGCGACAGATAATCCACGAACAACTTGCCGTCCAGATGGTCCATTTCATGCTGGATGCACACCGCCAGCAGGCCGTCGGTGCTCAGTTCTTGCGCCTGTCCTTGACGGTCGAAATAACGCACCGTGATTGCATCGGCGCGGCTGACATCGGCATAGATACCCGGCACCGAGAGGCAGCCTTCCTGATTCAGCTGCTCGCCTTGCTTGCTCACGATTTCCGGATTGATGAACACTTGCGGGAGGTTTTTCTCGTCGCTGACGTCGATCACCATGAAACGCTTATGCACGTCCACCTGACTGGCGGCCAGGCCGATGCCGGGTGCCTCGTACATGGTCTGGAACATGTCGTCGAGCAAAGTCTGAAACGCCGGGCTGGTAACCTCGGCAGCATCGACCTGCACTGCCTTGGTACGCAGCCGCGGGTCGGGAAATTCGAGAATAGGGAGCAAAGCCATGGGATTACCCGTCTGGAAACACCGGCGCAGCGCCGGCAAGACGGTGCCATTCTAGCGCAATGCTTGCGTGGCACCCCGGTTTCTGGACTATAGTCGGAGGACCTGTTGGGGAATCAGGCAAGAAGGCACTCATGTTGAACCGACTTCGTACGGTCGTCGCTGTGGCGATGCTGACCGTCGCGACCTACGCTGCGGCGCAAGCGGTGGGCGAACATCCAGATACTTACGTGGTCCGCAAGGGGGATACCCTTTGGGACATCGCTGGGCGTTTTCTGCGAAAGCCGTGGCTGTGGCCGGAAATCTGGCAAGCCAATCCGCAGATCGAGAATCCGCATCTGATCTATCCGGGTGACGTGATCAGCCTGGCCTACCTGGACCGCGTCGCCAAGGGCACTGTTCAGCCCGGCCCGCGTCAGGAAGCACCTATCAACGCGATTCCGTTGGCAGACGTCGAGCCATTTTTGAAGAGTCAGCGCGTGACCGACAACGTCGACCGCTTGCCGTATGTGGTTGGTCTGGAAGGCGGGCGTTCGCGTGCCACCACCGGTCAGGTTGCCTACGTGGTCGGTCTGGAAGGCGCACAGCCGGGTCAGCGCTTTGCAGTGGTACGCCCGACGGTGAAGTTCAGCCTGCCCAAACACAACGAGGACCTAGATGCGGTCGGCAATATCACTGCTGGCTCCGGCAACATCTGGAAGAACTACATCGCGCCGAGCACGCGCGGTGAGTTCCTCGGCTATGAAATGGCGCAGGTCAACGTCGGCACCATCACTCGCAGCGCAGCGGGCGGCAACTCCAAGGCGGCGACGCTGCTGTTGCAGGACAGCGGTCGCGAAGTGCGGGCCGGCGATCGCATCGTCGCAGTCGAAGCGCAGCCGTACGATCTGCAGTTCATTCCGCATCCACCGTCGGAACAGGCGTTGCAGACCGAGTTGCGCGTGCTGGCCATCTCCGATGCGTTCACCGTCGGCGGTACGCGCGATGTGATCGCCATCTCCGGTGGCGCACGCGAAGGCATCAACAACGGCACGGTGTTCTCGATCTGGCGCAAAGGCCGCACGGTCAGCGACCGGATCAAGCACTCGCGCTTCTCGCGAACCGACGATGACTTCAGCGGCCCGGCCGGCTCCACCGTTGGCCTGCCCGACGAATACGCCTCGCATGCGATGGTGTTCCGCACCTTCGACAAGGTCAGCTATGCGCTGGTGATGGAAAGCGTCAAGCCGACCGGCCTGGGTTATTTCGTCAAGCATCCAGACGCGCGGTAAGCGCGGCAAAATCCGATGCGGTAACGCGACGGCACCTGAGGGCGCCGCCGTCGTTTGCAGCCTAGGCTGGATGCATGGCCCTGACCGCTCCCGATTTGCGTGCACTTTTAATACTGCTCCTGGCTGGTGGCCGCACCCTGCCACGCCGTGCGCTACTGACGTCTTTCGCTTCACCAGCCGGGATCCTGGAGGCCGGGCCTGATGTCTGGCGCTCTGCTGGCTGCAACGAGGTCCAATCGGCGAACCTGCAGACACCTGAAGAACAAGCCCTGGACACAGCGTTGCGCTGGTGCGAGCAGCCACAGCATCACGTGATCGGTTGGCACGATCCGGACTACCCGGCCCTGCTGCGCCATATCGCCAATCCACCACTAGCGTTGTTCGTCGACGGCGACCCGAACGCGCTGTGGCATCCGGCCGTCGCGGTGGTTGGTAGCCGCACGGCCACGGCGGGAGGTCGCGACCACACCCGCGCGTTCGCCTCCAGTCTGGCGAGCGCCGGGCTGGGCATCGTCAGCGGCATGGCGGCAGGCGTGGATGCGATCGCACACGAGGCTGCACTTTCTCGCCCTGACGGCATCACCGTGGCGGTGGTCGGCACCGGCGCCGACGTGGCCTATCCCCCTAACCATCACCGCTTGCGCGACCGCATCGCTGCACGCGGCGTAGTGGTTAGCGAGTACCTGCCCGGGACCAAGCCGGTTGCGGCGCACTTCCCGGCCCGCAACCGGATCATCGCCGGGCTGGCCTTGGGCACCTTGGTAGTCGAAGCGGCGATGCGCTCGGGTGCGCTGATCACCGCGCGTCTGGCGGCCGAGGCTGGGCGCGAGGTATTCGCCTTGCCCGGTTCGCTGCACAATCCGCTCGCGCGCGGCTGCCATCACTTGATCCGGCAAGGCGCCACCCTCGCACAGGAACCTGCCCAAATCATCGACGGCCTGGGCCTGCTGTCAGGCGAATTGGCCGCCGCCTTGCGCGAGCGCCTGGCCGCCCCCGCCGAGTTGACCAGAACAACGCCGAAAGCCACTTCTTCGCGTTCGGACCCCGACTACCATCGCTTGTGGCAGGCACTGGGCTATGACCCAATCCCTATGGATACATTGGTGCAACGCACCGGATTGACGGTTGCCGCGCTGTCCTCCATGCTACTGATCATGGAACTGGAGGGAGACGTGGTCACCGAGCACGGTCGCTATACCCGCAATCCCTAGTTTCTTCACCTCCACAGCGTCGCGCGACGCAGGCCGAGGAGCAATGAAAGAGAGCATTCTCGATGTACTGTTGTACCTGTTTGAACATTATTTCAGCGAGGACGCGGACTTGGTCCGTGACCGTGACTCGCTTCAGAACGGCCTGATCCAAGCCGGCTTCAGTCCCGCGGAAATCAGCAAAGCCTTCGATTGGCTGGACGCGCTCTCCGAGCAGCGGCCCAGCGTCGCGCGCCCGCATGTTGATGGACCTGTCCGCATCTATCACGGCCCGGAGCTGGACAAGCTCGATGTCGACTGCCGCGGATTTCTGCTGTTTCTCGAGCAATACCGCATTCTCGACGCCGACCAGCGCGAGTTGGTGCTGGACCGCGCCATGGCATTGGACCAGGACGAGCTGGACCTGGACGACCTCAAGTGGGTGGTGTTGATGGTGTTGTTTAACCAGCCGGGTGCAGAAGCGGCCTATGCCTGGATGGAAACGCAGATGTTCCTGGACGAGCCTGAACCCATAAACTAACGTTTCGAAGACGCCACGGAAGCGCGCGCGAGGGGGCGGTGATGAGCAGTTGGTATTAGCCGATGGCAACCCCATCAGCACGATCCGGTAGCGGAAGAGGGCTTGCTGGGCCTGTATCGCATCACTTGATCGCCTCGGATACCTTCTGGCGCGAAGGTCTGCCGCAATGGGTGGCACTCAGCGAAGTCGCTGCCGAGCTGGGGCTCCACACACCAATGCCAGCGACGCCTGAGCCGACCGGATATGCGCCTGTGGACGTGCCGATCAGCGGGCCGCAGGCGACGGGTTACCCCGCCAACGTGCTGGGAGAGAACCTCCGAATAATCCACGACGTGGCGAGTGAGCTTAGAATTTGCTCGAACACGACGATCGTCCATACTGAAAATCAAGCATTTACGCATAGCGGCGATTGCTTCAGTTGTTGATCGAAAAAGTTGTTCAAAGCTCCCCTGGTGAGTTACCCGCCGGCCGCAGCTGCGCCGCTTGCTAACCCCGCTGCACATGCTTAGTTTGATAGGGCGGAGCCTGCCGTTGCCGATCGCCATTCAGCACTCGACTACCAGCAGATTCTGCCAAGCCAGCATGCCCTACTAACAGATCCAGCGTCGTGGTCCACCACCACCACGCCGGCAGCATCAAGCCCGCTCCTGACTAAGAAGCTGTTCACGATCTTTCCTGATTGGTGCAGACTCTGCGGATGCGCCAAAAAACCTATCCGAGCGACATGAGCCGGGAGCGTTTCGAACACATCCTCCCGATCCTAGAACAAGCGCGCAAGCGCACCAAACCACGCCGAGTGGATATGTATGAGGTGTGGTGCGCAGTGTTGTACGTGCTGCGAACCGGTTGCCAATGGCGAGCGCTACCCAGCGACTTTCCGAAGTGGCGGACCGTGCACTCGTACTTTGCCAAGTGGAGCGAGTGCGACGATGAAGGAGTGAGCCTGCTGGAGCGGGCGCTCAAAAAATCAGGTTGGCGTGGCCCGCGAGAAACAGGAGCGCAACATCTTCAGCAGGTTCTTGATCGTGGACGCGCAGAGCGTCAAGAACACGGACACAGCCGGGCAAAAGGGATATGACGCGGGCAAAAAGGTGTCGGGCATCAAGCGGCATATCACTGTTGATACCCAGGGGTTGCTCCATGCCATCGCGGTGACGACGGCGGAGGTGACCGACCGCAAAGGTGCGCTGCGGGCGCTGGAGCGCTGTCAGTCAAACTTGACGCATGTACAAAGCCTGCTGTGCGACAGTGGTTACACCGGAGTACCGTTTGCCGAAGGCGTGCGAGAGATTCTAGGCGAGCAGCTCACGGTGCAGATTGCCAAGCGCAGCGAACTGCACACCTTCAAGGTCATGCCCAAGCGCTGGATCGTCGAGCGCAGTTTTGCCTGGCTGGAGAAAAACCGAAGGCTGTGGAAGAACTGCGAGCGCAAACTCAACACCAGCTTGCAGTTCATCCATCTGGCCTTCTTGGCGCTTCTACTCAAAAGATCGTGAACAGGCTCTAAGACCTCAGATTCTCCTTCGACGCCGGCCTGTGCGTCGCCGGTACCCGCCAGTGCGCTACTACCGAGCGCCTGAGACACCGCGATCGCCGCAGCGCCCGTCGCACTGCAGGACGCGCCCGTCGTCTACGCCGGTCTGTGGCGACGCGTGGCCGCCAACATCCCTGTTGCGCTACCCGGCCTACATGCTGATCAGCCTGCTGACCGTCGGGCATCGGCATCATCGTGTCGGCCTTCATGGCCGGCATGAGCACGCGCAAACAGGCCTTGCATGACAAGCTGCGCCAGACGCTGGTAGTGGACGGCTAGGCATTCACCGGTCATCCCGAACCCCAAATCCAGGGACTGGATACGGTCACGATCGTGGTTCTGACCTTTGATGCAGTGCTGCTAGTGCTCTCGATCGTGATGGCAGCCTTCATGCTGGTGGTCATCTGAATGAGTCAGACCCAGCGGTTCGCGGCGCCCACGCTTGACACGGCGGCGTCCGCCGTGATCTTTCTAAACAATAGAACTGAACGCCCGGGCCACCTTCCCGGGCGTTAACGTGTGGGAAACGGCCGATCCGCTTCCCTCGACCGGCCAATTAGGCCACGCTACCTGCCCCCCGGGCTCTGCCCAAAGAATTTGCCACCATGCCCAAGCACCTGCTCATCGTCGAATCGCCCGCCAAGGCCAAGACGATCAATAAATACCTCGGCAAGGACTTCACCGTCCTGGCCTCGTATGGGCACGTGCGCGACTTGGTCCCCAAGGAGGGCGCGGTCGATCCGGACAACGGCTTTGCGATGCGTTACGACCTGATCGAAAAGAACGAGAAACATGTCGAAGCCATTGCGCGTGCCGCCAAGAGCGCCGACGACATCTTTCTGGCGACCGACCCGGACCGCGAGGGTGAGGCGATCAGCTGGCACATCGCCGAGATCCTGAAAGAGCGAGGCCTGCTCGAGGGCAAGCCGATGCAGCGGGTGGTTTTCACCGAGATCACCCCGCGCGCAATCAAGGAAGCGATGCTCAAGCCGCGCGCGATCGCTGCCGATCTGGTGGATGCGCAGCAGGCGCGCCGCGCGCTCGACTATCTGGTGGGCTTCAACTTGTCGCCGGTGCTGTGGCGCAAGGTACAGCGCGGCCTGTCCGCCGGCCGCGTGCAGTCGCCGGCGCTGCGCATGATCGTCGAGCGCGAAGAAGAGATCGAAGCCTTCATTGCGCGCGAATACTGGTCCATCGATGCGCATTGCCGACATCCGTCGCAGCCGTTCCAAGCGCGTCTGATCAAGCTGGACGGGCAGAAATTCGAACAGTTCACAGTCACTGACGGCGACACCGCCGAAGCGGCGCGGCTGCGCATCCAGCAGGCTGCACAAGGCGTGCTGCATGTCACCGATGTGGCCAGCAAGGAGCGCAAGCGCCGCCCTGCCCCGCCGTTCACCACCTCCACGCTGCAACAGGAAGCCTCGCGCAAGCTCGGCTTCACCACCCGCAAGACCATGCAGGTGGCGCAGAAATTGTACGAAGGTGTCGCGCTCGGCGATGAAGGCTCGGTCGGTCTGATCAGCTATATGCGTACCGACTCGGTGAACCTGTCGCAGGACGCGCTGGCCGAAATCCGCGACGTCATCGCGCGCGACTTCGGCACCGCCTCGTTGCCGGATCAGCCCAACGCCTACACCACCAAATCCAAGAACGCGCAGGAAGCGCATGAAGCGGTGCGTCCGACCTCGGCACTGCGCACGCCGGCACAGGTGGCGGGCTTTTTGTCCGACGACGAGCGCCGCTTGTATGAACTGATCTGGCGCCGCGCGGTCGCCTGCCAGATGATCCCGGCCACGCTCAATACCGTCAGCGTCGATCTGTCCGCCGGCAGTCAACACGTGTTCCGCGCCAGCGGCACCACCGTGGTGGTCGCAGGTTTTCTTGCAGTCTACGAAGAAGGCAAGGACACCAAGAGCAGCGAGGACGAGGACGAAGGCCGCAAGCTGCCGCTGATGAAGGCTGGCGACAATATCCCGTTGGACCGCATCGTCACCGATCAGCATTTCACCCAGCCGCCGCCGCGCTTCACCGAAGCGGCGCTGGTCAAGGCGCTGGAGGAATACGGCATCGGCCGCCCGTCCACCTACGCCTCGATCATCCAGACCCTGCAGTTCCGCAAGTATGTGGAAATGGAGGGCCGCAGCTTCCGCCCCACCGACGTGGGCCGCGCGGTGTCCAAGTTCCTTTCCGGGCATTTCACCCGCTACGTGGATTACGACTTCACCGCCAAGCTCGAAGACGATCTGGATGCAGTCTCGCGTGGCGAAGCGGAATGGATCCCGTTGATGGAGAAGTTCTGGGGCCCGTTCAAGCAACTGGTCGAGGACAAAAAGGATTCGCTGGACAAGACCGATGCCGGCAGCGTGCGCGTGCTCGGCGCCGATCCGGTCAGCGGCAAGGAAGTCAGCGCACGTATCGGCCGCTTCGGTCCGATGGTGCAGATCGGCACCGTCGAAGACGAAGAAAAACCCACCTTCGCCTCGCTGCGACCCGGCCAGAGCATCTATTCGATTTCTATCGAAGACGCGCTGGAACTGTTCAAGATGCCGCGCGCCCTGGGTCAGGACAAAGAGCAGGACGTCAGCGTCGGCATCGGCCGCTTCGGCCCGTTTGTGCGCCGCGGCAGCGTGTATGCGTCGCTGAAGAAAGAGGACGACCCATACACCATCGATCTGGAGCGTGCGGTTTTCCTGATCGAAGAGAAGGAAGAGATCGCACGCAACCGCGTGATCAAGGACTTCGAAGGCAGCGACATTCAGGTGCTCAACGGCCGCTTCGGCCCATACATTAGCGATGGCAAGCTCAATGGCAAGATCCCCAAGGATCGCGAGCCGTCTTCGTTGACGTTCGAAGAAGTGCAGCAGTTGCTGGCCGACACCGGCAAGCCGGTGCGCAAGGGCTTTGGCGCGAAGAAGGCCACGCTCAAGAAGAACGCGGTCAGGGATTCCTCGCCGAAGAAACCTGCGGTCAAGAAGACCGCGACCAAGACTGCGACGACCAAGACCGCTGATAAAAAGCTGACGGCCAGGAAAACTACTGCCAAGAAAGCTACCAAGCGCGTGGTCAAGAAGACCCTCAGCAAGGCCGCGGGCTGAGGCGCAGCATGGAGCACACGCTCAGCTTGGATAGTGCCATCGCTGCCCTGACCCAGGGCGGCGTGATCGCCTATCCCACCGAAGCGGTGTGGGGATTGGGTTGCGACCCGCGCCAGCAAGCCGCTGTGTTGCGGCTGCTGGAGATCAAGTGCCGCCCGGTCGACAAAGGCGTGATCGTAGTGGCTTCCAGCGTGGAGGCGTTGCGCGACTGGGTGGACTTCGAC
Organism: Xanthomonas fragariae; assembly: GCF_900183975.1. NCBI lineage: Bacteria > Pseudomonadati > Pseudomonadota > Gammaproteobacteria > Lysobacterales > Lysobacteraceae > Xanthomonas > Xanthomonas fragariae. Next base: position 4,070,354 of record NZ_LT853882.1, on the reverse strand, counting down.
GCGCTGGAGCCTGCACGTAAGCGAGAGGTTCTGGCCAGCTGGCCTGGCCCGCATACCTGGATACTCCCCGTCATCGCCCAGGTGCCACGCTGGGTCACTGGAGAACATGATGGGCTGGCGGTGCGTATCAGCGCCCACCCGGTGGTCGCGGCGCTCTGCGCCGCCTGGGGCGCTCCGCTGGTATCCACCAGCGCCAACCTCGCCGGTGAGCCGCCCGCGCGCAGCCGGCAGGCGCTGGCCCCCGCCCTGCTAGCCGGCATCGATGGCGTGGTGGAGGGCGAGGTAGGCGCATTGGCGCAGCCAACCCAGATCCGCGATGCACGGACCGGGCAGATCCTGCGCGACTGAGCGGTCGGCACGCGCCGATTGTCGGTCCGCTTCACCCCGAAAGCCGGTTGTCCGTTTGCCCGCAGCTTGGCAGACGCGCAAACTGCGGCCATGCGTTCCGTCCTGACCCTTCTGTTGCTCGCCACGGTGCTGCCGGCGTCGACGGCCAGCGCCGCAAGCAAAGCAGATCCGAATGTGCGGCTCTATCGCTGCGTGAGCAGCACCGGCACCGTCGCGCTGCAGGATGCGCCGTGCAGCAGTGGCCGCCAGCAGATACTGGACCTGCAGCGCCCGCAGGATCCGCCACCCCGACCGCAGCGCTCCGCCGCCCCGGCTGTTGTAGCGCCGCCGCAGCCGCCACCGCGCGAGGTGCGCATCATCACCGTGCAGCTGCCGCAGCCGATGTACGAATGCGTGACCGAAGAAGGCCGTCGCTACACCAGCGACAGCCCCGAGGGCAATCCGCGCTGGGTGCCCACCTGGGTCCCGGCCTACGTTTCCGGCGGCCTGCAGCACGGAACGCGCCCGCCGGGACCACGTCCGGCCGAGGGGATACAAGGCGGCATCGGTGGTGGCCGAGGCAACTACGACGGTGGTGGCTATCCCGGCAATGGTTACAACGGCGGTGGCTACGGCGGCACGGTGATCCTGCCTTACGGCAATGTGCAGATCCGCGACGAATGCCATGCCCTGCCCGCACAGGAAGTCTGCGCGCGCCTGTCCGACCGTCGCTGGGAGCTGATCCGCCGCTACAACAGCGCCTTGCAGAGCGAGCGCGAGGATCTCAGCCGCGAGCAACGTGGCATCGAGGCGCGCCAGCAACGCGATTGTGGCGGCGCATGAGTCGCTGGCTGCTGGTGTCATGGATAGCGTGTGCCTCGATGGCCGGAGCACAGGAAGTGGCCATCTACCGCTGCACCGATCCCACCGGCGCGCTTACGGTGCAGAACATGCCGTGCCCCAAAGGCATGCAGCAGCAAAAGAAGCTGATGACCGCGCCAGCGTCGGTGCCATTCGCGCCGGGTGGATCGAGTGCGCCACCGCCTGCGCGTGTGGCAACAGCTGCGCAGCCGCGCCCTGCTCCGCAAGCTGCGATGCCTGTGGCGGCTTCGCTGGCGACTCAAGCGCCAGCAGCAGCGACGCCACCGGCCATGAGCTCCACATCCCGCTGCCTCCGCCGCCGTTATTCGAATGCACTGCGCACGACAACGGTCGCTACCTTACCGAAGACCGCGAGCCGGCCACGCGCTGCCTGCCCATGCAGACCACCAACCTGGCCGGTGGGCCGGCGATCGGTGGCGGCAGTGCGTGCGAAGTGGTCACCGACCGCTGCGCGCCAGTGCCGGACCAAAGCCTGTGTGAGGCTTGGCGCAAACGTGCCGAGCAAGCCGAAGCAACCTGGCACTTCTCCGACGAAACACAATCGGCCGAGCGCAAGCGGCGCTACGAGCAGATGCGGCGGGTGCTGGACGAGAGCCGCTGCGCAAATCCATCTGCCACGCCTTGAGTGCAGCCGCAGACTTGACAGCGCACTTCTATGCGTGTGCTGGCAGCGCGCTGGGTCACGTGATTTTTTTCGAGCCACCGACAACGCGCAGCGTCACGTCAGGCACCGAAGGCACAATAACTGGCCCTCTCTGAAAACCTCCTTCAAGCACCAATCGGCAGCGGTGATCGATGCACGGTGCTCAAGGATGGCCATCCCATCCCCCGGATCCAGGCGCGCAAAAAAGCGATCCAGCGCATCAGCCAACGCAGGTTGTAACCTGCGGCGCAGCCGAGCACTTGCAGCGCATTGCCCTGGCCGCCTTTGCGCCTGCAACGACGCAGAGATGTTCGATCACCAGTTCCGCTGTCTGGCATCGTTTGATCCAGCGCCGTTGCCGTCGCGTTAGCATCTTGGCCTTTGTTCAATCCCGGCATTATATGGATATGCATCGTTGAAGAAAGAAGACTCTCTGTTAGAACGAGGAGAGTTGATTTCTATCAGCATTGAACGCCGGTTTAGAGTGGCTAACAAAACGTAGCGAGCTGTCCCGGCCGGGCGCGGACGGCACTGAGGAACCGCAATGTACTCGTGGTACATGCCGTTCCGAGCACCGGCCGCGCCCGCCTGGCGGTAAGCGCAGTCGTTTTAATAGCCGCTCTCAGCCTGACCACGCTCGCCTGATCCAAACATCCCGCATCAAAAGCACCACCGGCAGCCATGGCAGCTGCCGGTGGATACTGATGCCGGGTGGCTCAATGCGCGCCGAAGCGCCAGTTCAATTCCAGCATGTAGGAGCGGCCATAGCCGGTGTAGTTGAAGATGTTGTAGTAGGGGTAGCTGGTGTTGGTGCGGTCGCGTGGTGGCCGGGTGTTGGCCACATTGTTGACCGTCATGGTCAGCGATATATCGTCATTGACCGCATAGTCCACCGTTGCATTGACGGTGGTCCATGCGCCTAGCTTGCCTGCGTCTTCCACTGCATACCCATCGATGCTTTGCTGGGCTGCGGCGTTGGGCGTGCGGCCATTGCGTTGACCGAACAGCGTGGTGGTCCAGGCATCCTTTTGCCACGTCACCGAGGCATTGGCGATGCTGCGGAAATCCGAGGAGAAGAAAGGCTCATTGAGCAGATCGCGCACCGGGTCTTGCGGGAACTGCTGGCTTTCGTGCTTGAGCGTGAGATTGTATTGCGCATCGAACACGAACAAGCCCCACGATTCGGTGGCCCAGTTGTAGGTGCCCTTGGCCAGCAGGCCGGAAATCTCCTCGTTGGAGATGTTGACCGGGTTGATGCGGATGCGGCTCAAACGGTTCGGCACCGGTGTATCGGCTGCGGTGCGCTCGATACGCGACAGCGTGTCCACGCAGGTGGGCGAGCTGATATCCAGGCTGCCCAGGCGGCAGGCCGACTCGGTCTGTAGCAGATTGTCGCTGCTCAGGTCGCTGACTTTCTGCTGGAGCTTGATGTTGTAGTAGTCGGCATTGACGCTGAAGCGCGCGCTGGGCGACCACACCACGCCATAGCCCCAGGATTTGGCGGTGATCGACTGTAGGTCCGGGTTACCGGACCTGCGGCCCTGAATGCTGGTGCCGCTGTAAGTGCAGTCGTTAATCCGCACGCCGGGCTCTTCCACCGCGCAGCGGTAATAGTCGTTGACGTACTGAAAGAAGCCGCCATCGCCAGCGAAGGAGAACGCCATGTCCGGGGCCTTGAACGCGGTGGCGTAGTTGCCGCGGAACAACAGCGAATCGATCGGACGGAATTCCAGCGCAGCCTTGTAGGTGAATTTGGAATCGCCACCGCTGCCCTGGTTCTTGTAGTCGTCGAAGCGACCGGACAAATTGGCGTTCAGCGTGCTGAGGATCGGCACGCCCGTCTCGAACGCCGCTGCCCAGTTGTCGCGCTTGCCGCTGCCCTGGGTGCCGGTCAGCTGATAGAAGTCGCCAGCGATCACCCGCTGGTCGGTGGGGTTTCCCCAATACTGGTTGCCGGCCTGCAGCACGCCGGCCACACCGACCGCACCGGCCGGCAAGTTGAATAGCTCGGTGTTGGTGAGCTGCAAGTTGAGGTTCTGGGTCCAGGTCCTGGACTTGGTGCGGCTCTCATCGTTGAAGCTGCGGTACTGCGCTGGCGTCAGCGCGCGATAGAAGTTGGCATCGTTGGGCGAATAGATCGGGTAGCCGGCGTACTCGCCTTGTTGGGCGCCAAGGAACTGTTCGCGGAAGAAGTCTTCGATGCGGTCGGCCAGTGGCCATTGCTGGCGACTGTCGATACGGTATTCGGCGCGTGCGTAGTACGCATCGTAGGTCCAGTTGCTGCTGCCCAGCCCACCCTTGACGCCGGCGGCGATGTTGTACGAATCGGCCGTTTGGCGATCGTTGTTGAAGTCCAGGTTGCCGGTCTCTTCAGGCGCGAAGGCGTGCTGGTAACCTTCCAGCTGCTGGCTGTTCTGGTTGTAAAACAAGCCACCGGTGTCGGACGAGGCCTGCCAGAAGCGCGGACCGCTGTTGACCTCCACCTTGGTGCGATTGAGCAGCAGCGTCGCGTAGCCTTCGGTGTTGTCGTTGAAGGCGTAGGACAGATTTGCATAGCCGCTTGCGCTGCGTTCCTTGTTGAGGATGCTGGCGTAGCCGGGCTCGGTGCGGCTGCTGCAGAAGTTGCCGCGGTTGGGGTTATTGTCGTATTGCACCGAGCTGTTGAATAGCCGGCCCAGCGCATCGCAGTTTGCGGAACCTGGGTCGATGTAGGTGGTCAGCGTGTTGTGCAGCACGATGCGCGAGCCATAACGCAAGGTCGGGTCCGGGTTGTCGGAGGTGGAATCGAAATGGCGCCGCTGGTAGCCGTAGATCGGGTCCTGATTGTTGAGCTGCAGGCCCCAGACGATATCGGCCTTGCCGATGGTGCTGCCGCCGGTGAGCTGGACGCGCTGGTTGTTGCCGCCACCCCCGTCGTAGGTGCTCATGCGGTAATTCATCTGCACACCGTCGATGTGCTTTTTCAAGATGATGTTGACCACACCGGCAATCGCGCTGGATCCGTAGATCGAGGACTGGTTGCCGGGCGCCACATCGATGCGTTCGACCATCCCCACCGGCACGCTGGCCAGATCGACGAAGTTGCTCTGGCCGTTGTAGAGCAGCGGGTAATCGGCCATCGGCCGGCCGTCGATCAGCACCAGGGTGAAGCCCGGATCTAGACCGAGCAGTCTCAGCGATTTGGCGCCAGCGGTGAAGCCGTTGCTGAACTGCCCGTCCTGCACCGCGCCGGTGGCCATCGGCTGCGAGCGCAGCACGTCGTAGACATCCTTGAAGCCGCGCCGCTGGATATCCTGGGCGGTGATGGAGAACACCGGGGTGGCGGTTTCGACCTTGGCCCTGGGAATCAGCGAGCCTGTCACGGTGACCTTGTTCAATTGCGTCACGTTGTCCTGGCTCTGTGCCATTGCAAGCGACGGTATTGCCAAGGTGGCGCACACGGCATTGACCAATAAATGGCGCTTCATGAAGATCTCTCTCTCCAACAGATGTGAAACAGGGAGTGCGGCCATCGGGGGGGGGGGAGGGCCGCGTGGAATCGCTGTCACCGAAACGTTAACAACACCCCAACTCTAACCAGCGCCTGCGCGTCCGTATAGTCGAGATTGCTTAGATTTTTTGTCCCTTCACGCCTAGGCTAGGTATCCTTCGCCGATGCTTAAAGTCGCGTTTGCTCTTTCCCTGCTATGCACCCTGTTCGTTCCGCTGCAAGCGGTTGCCAGGGCAACCATCGACAAGATCGAGATCAAGGGCTTGGACAACGGCGACGACGCCGAGATGATCGAAAACATCGAGGTCTCCCTGTCTCTATACGAGGCCGTCGGCAAGGAGCAGGGCGAGTCGCGAATGGAGTATTTGCTGGCGCAGGCCGAGCGGCAGACGCGCGAAGCGCTGGAACCGTTCGGCTATTACTCGCCGACCATCGAACTGGCAGCGCCACGCACTGGCGACAAGGTGATCGTGGTGATCACGGTGGACCGCGGCGAGCCGGTGCGCGTGCGGCAGTCGCATATGTCGATCACCGGCTGGGCCGAGCAAGATCGCTACCTGGGCCAGGACCTTAAGCAGTTCGAACCGCGCGAAGGGCAGGTCTTCAGTCATCCACAGTACGAAGCCAGCAAGGTGCGCATCACGCGTCGTCTGGCCGAGCGTGGTTACTTCGATGCCGACTTCACCCAGCGCCGCGTCGCTGTTACGCGTGCCGAGCATGCCGCCGATATCGATCTGAATTGGGACAGCGGCCGCCGCTACAACATGGGCAAGGTGCGCTTTGACTATGACTACTTTCGCCAGGGCCTGTTCGACCCGTTGGTGTACTGGGATGAGGGCAGCTACTACCACGAGGGCAAGCTGGATCGTTTGCGCGAGTCGCTGACCAAGCTGGATTATTTCAGCACCATCGATATCCAGCCCAGGCCGGAACAAGCCGATGACCAGGGCCGTGTGCCGGTGTATGTGAAGCTCACCCGCGCCAAGCGCACCGTCTACACCTCCGGTCTGAGCTACGGCAGCGAGAGCGGGGCCGGTGTGCGCGGCGGCGTGGAGCGGCGCTACATGAACTCGCGCGGCCACAAGATGGACACCCAGCTGGACTACGCGCAGAACCGCAAGAGCCTGACCACCAGCTACCGCGTGCCGGCGTTCCGTTGGCTGGACGGTTGGTACACCGCCTCGGCGCGGTTGTACGACGAACAGACCGACTACATCGACCTGCGCAACGTCAAACTCACCGGCAGCCGCAGTGGCCAGATCAACGAGCGCTGGAGTGCGATCGCCTCCATCAACGCCTTGCGCGAGCGCTGGCGCTTCAGCAGCGGCAGCGATTTCACCGATGCCGTGTATCAGACCTCCACGCTGATCTATCCGCAGCTGCAGGCCAATTACGTCAATGTCGACGACCGCCTGTTTCCACGCAGCGGCGTGTCGGGGCAGATGTTCATCCGTGGCGGCGCCAAAGGGGCCGGTTCGGACACCAACTTCGGCCAGGTCTATGGCCAGCTGCGTTGGTTCCTGGGCGCCGGCGACAACGGCCGGGTGATCCTGCGCGGCGAAGCTGGCACCACCTGGACCAGTGATCTGGTCGCGATACCGCCGAGCCTGCGCTTCTTCGCCGGCGGCGCCAGCAGCATCCGTGGCTATGCGTTCCGAGAAGTCGGCCCGCGCACGCCCAAGCCGGACGAATTCGCGCTTGGTGCCAAGAACGTGGTCACCGCCAGCGCTGAATACGAGCATTACCTCAAGGATGGCCCGTGGGGCGGCGCGGTGTTCGTCGATAGCGGCAGTGCCTTCGACGACACCCGCAGCTGGCATACCGGCATCGGCTTCGGTCTGCGCTGGCGCTCGCCAGTGGGACCGGTGCGCGTGGATATCGCGCATGGCCTGAACGACCCGGATTCGCAGTTCCAGCTTTACATCGATATCGGGGCCAACCTGTGAGCGCACCCACGCCGCTCCCCGCACCGCGCCGCGAGCGTTTCTATCGCCGACGCCGGTTCTGGGCGGGCTCCGGCCTGACCGTGCTGGGCCTGGCGTTGGTTGCCTTGATCGCGGTGTATTGGTTGCTGCAAACCGTCGCCGGGCGCGATGTGTTGCTAGCGCAGGTGGTGGCGCGTTTGCCGGTGGGCGCCACATTTACCTACGGCAAGGTCGAAGGCCCGGTTGCCGGCCCGCTGACCTTGCGCGACGTCGATTTCCGGTACCAGGACATCCACTTCACCGCTGAGCGCGTGTATCTGGAGCCGGAGCTGCGCCCGCTGCTCGGTCGCAAGCTGCAACTGGATGCAGTGCAGGTCAGCAATGCCACGTTGAATCTGGGCAAGAGCGATGAGCCGTTCACGCTGCCCAGCTGGCCCGAGTCGCTGCCGCAGATCAATGTGCCGCTGGCGATCCAGGCCGACAAGATCGACGTGGAGAATCTGCGCATCACCCAACTGCAGCAGCCGATGATCGTCCTGCACAAGGTGCAGGGCGGGCTGGACGCCGCCACCGGCGAGCTGCGCACGCGCGATTTGGTAGTCGACACCGACATGGGCGATTTTCGCCTGCATGGCGATTATCTTCCCAACGACGATTACCGCGCCGATCTCACCGCTACCGCCGTGTTGCCGGCCGCGCGCGGGCGCACGCCGGCCAGCCTGGGGCTGGTCGCACGCGGCGACCTGGACAAGATGGAGGTGGCCATCGCCGGCCGCGCACCAGCACCGCTGCACGCCAGCCTGGTGTTCACCGGGCGCGACGACCCCACCTGGGCGTTCAAGGCGGTGACAGCGGCGCTGGATACCTCCCTGTTGCTCCCGGCCGCAGACGGGCAGGCCACTGCGCCGGCCATACCGATCGCGCTGAACCTGCAGGCTTCCGGCAAGGGCGGCAACGCCGACCTGCACGGCAGTGTCGAACAGGGCGAATTAAGCGCCACGCTGCAGCCCTCGCATATCAGCCTGCGGGATCAGGTGCTGACCGTCGAACCGTTGCTGATCGATACCTTGGAAGGCCGCACCCAATTGCGCGGCACCGCCGATTTCCGCGACACGCAGAATCCGAGCTTCCGTTTCGCGGTCAATGCCAGTGGCTTGCGTTTCACTCCGACTGCAGATCCAGCCACTCCGGATGCGCCGCTGGTGCCGGTAAAGCTGACCGACGCGCGTCTGGGCGTGGCCGGCACCTTGAAGGCGTGGGCGGCGATCGGCCGCGCCACGCTGGAACGCGATGGGCAACAGGCCGAGTTGGTGTTCGACAGCCGTGGCAACGATCAGCGCGCGCAGCTCAAACACGTGCAAGCCAAAACACCAGGCGGCTTGCTGGATCTCACCGGCGAGGTGGGCTGGACGCCGGAGCTGCGATGGGATGTCAGCGCGCAGCTGTCCAAGTTCGATCCGGGCTATTTCGCACCGGGCTGGAACGGCAATCTGTCCGGCAAGATCGCCTCCAAGGGTCGCCAGCTGCCGGCGCCGGCCGGCGGCGTGTCGCCGGGCTTGGAGGCCACTGCGGATATTCCGAGCTTGACCGGCCAACTGCGGCAGCGCGCGCTGTCTGCAAATGGCAAATTCGCGTTGCGCGGCGAGCAAGGCGAGGGTGAATTGCAGCTGGCGTTAGGCAATAGCCGCATCAATGCGAAGGGCAAGCTCGGCGACCAGCTCGATATCGCCGCGCAGTTGCAGCCGCTGCAACTGGACGACTTGCTGCCTGGCGCCACCGGTATCGTGCGTGGGCAACTGCAGGTCAGCGGCCGTCGCGACGCACCCGACATTACCGCCGACATCGCCGGTAACGGGCTGCGCTGGAACGATTACAGCGCGCAGAGCATCAGCCTACGTGGCCGGCTGCCGTGGCGCGGCAGCGATGGACAACTGGCATTGCAAGGCACCGCCATCGAAGCCGGCCTGGTACTGGACAGCGTCCACGTGCAGGCACGCGGTGCGGTGGAGGCGCTGCGCCTGGATGCCGATATCGTCAACAGCATGGCCAGCGTCGCCTTGCAGGGCGATGTGCGCCGCAACGGCGAGCGCTGGCAGGGCCAAATCGCCACGCTGCGTATCGCACCGGCCAAGGGCGATGCCTGGGCACTGCGTCGGCCGGCGCAGTTCAGCACCGACGGCGCGGCATTTACCTTGTCCGATACCTGTGTGAGCGCCGCCACTGGCGGCGCACTGTGCGCCAACGCCAATTGGCCGCGCGAGGGAATGGTGGTGCACGCCGATGCGCTGCCGCTGTCGTTGGTGCAACCGTGGCTGCCCAAGCAGGAAGGACGACAGATTTATTTGCGCGGCGAGCTCTCGCTGGATGGCAGCTTCAAGCCACGCGGTAATGCGTGGGAAGGCGCGTTCCGTATTGCCTCGCCCGAAGGTGGTATTCGTCTCGGCCAAACGCGCTACGCCGCGGTCGCCGGCAATCCCAATCGTGGCGAATTGCTGCGCTATGACCAATTCAGTGTGCAAGCCGATTTCACCCCGCAGCAGATCCAGGCCAAGCTCGGTGTCGGCTTCCAGGGTGCGGGCTTTGTCGATGCCAAATTCAACACCGGTTGGGACGCGTACGCACCGCTCAACGGCGAGCTGTATCTCAATATGTCGCGGCTGTACTGGCTGGAGCTGGTGGTAGCCGATGTGGTGCAGCCCAAGGGCCTGGTCGAAGGCCATGTGAGCCTGCATGGCACCCGCGACAAACCGCTGCTCGGCGGCGATGCGACCTTGAGCGACTTCACTGCCGAATACCCGTCGATGGGCCTGACCCTGAGCCAGGGCAAGGGCCGCTTCGACGCGTTGCCGGATGGCTCGGCCAAGATCACCGCCGCGGCCAAGTCGGGCGAGGGCACGCTCACGATCGATGGCGGGCTGTCGTGGTTCGGCACCACCACACCGCTACTGCTCAATATCCGCGGCGAAAACGTGCTGGCCTACAACACCAGCGAGTTGCGCATCATCGCCAACCCCGACATGCAGTTCGGCATCACCGGCAACACCATGCAGCTGCGCGGCAAGGTCACCGTGCCGGAAGCCGATATCGACCTGGAACGCCTGGATCGCGGCACCTCCGTCTCCGAAGACGTGGTGGTGCTTGACCCGGTGGATCCGGAAGCAACGCCGTCCTCGCCATTGGATATGGACTTGGCCATCGTGCTCGGCGACAAAGTCAACATGAGCGGCTTCGGCTTGAAGGGCGGGCTGAGCGGGCAGATACAGATCCGCGCGCGCCCGGGCCGCGAAATGAACGCAAACGGCGGACTGGATGTACGTGGTCGCTACAAGGCGTACGGCCAGGATCTGACCATCAGCCGCGGCCAGCTGACCTGGAACTCCAACATCGTCTCCGACCCGCGCGTGAGTCTGCGCGCAGAGCGCAAGATCGGCGATGTCACCGCCGGTATCGATGTCAGCGGACGCGCCGAATCGCCACGTGCGGACGTATGGTCGGAGCCGGCCATGTCGCAGTCCGAAGCGCTGTCTTACCTGGTGCTCGGCCGCGGCCTGTCCACCGCCAGCAGCGACGAAACCCAGCAGGTCAGCGCCGCCTCGGCCGCACTCTCGGCAGGCAGCAGCCTGATCGCCTCGCAAATCGGTGCCAAGCTCGGCCTGGACGAAGCCGGCGTCAGCGAATCCAGCACGCTCGGTGGATCTGTCGTGGGCTTCGGTAAATATCTCTCGCCGAAACTTTATGTCGGCTACGGCGTCTCGATGGTTGGCAGCGGCTCGGTGCTGACACTCAAATACCTGCTCAGCCGAGGCTTCGACGTGGAAGCCGAATCGAGCTCGGTGGAAACCAAGGGCTCGGTGAACTGGCGGCGCGAGAAATAGCCCGGGTCGTATTGGCCGTAGCGCTTATCTTCGTCACCCAGCGCAGCGTGCTGTGTGTGGCACTGCCACGACGCCCAGCGTCGCCATGGCGTGACATGGCTTGACGTAGGCGTCTGCATTGAACACTGCGCTGGCATGCTGCTCACAGCCAGCGCGGCTGCTGGCTGGCGCGCGCTTGCGTCCAGGCAAGCGACGCCGTTGGGCGCTCCGGCCGATGACATCACTCGGCGCAGGTGGTTGCCTCAGACCTGACGTGTAGGGCTGCGTTTAAGAGTGGCTAACAAAACGACTGCGCTCACCGCCAGGCGGGCCCGGCGGGTGCTCGGAATCGGCATGTACCACTCGTATATTGCGGTTCCTCCGCGCCGTCCGCACGTACCTGGCGACTGCTCGCTACGGTTTGTTAGCCACTCTCAGTGTTGGCGTCCAGTCAATGGCCGATACCAAACCTTCTGGCATAAGGTGAAACCTTTTGCTCATGAAGTGAACTTCGCATTGGCGCAAATTTCCTTCGCTTATCGATCCGCCGGGGTTACTTCAATCGTTAAATTGCGTCTGTGCGTGCAGATTGATTGATAACGCAGTGGCTGCACACATCATCGAGAGCTTAGAGCGGAGTCAAACGTGACAGTCCTTGTCAACTTGCGGTCCGGTCCGTTGGTTAAATGCACTTTTAACGCGGTATTTCAACGGCCATACGCGAAGGCTCCAGAATTGCACCCTGAGGTCTGCGGTTTCAAAACATTCCAGCTGCCCGACTGTTGCTGACAGAACCGCGCACGTCGTGATCAGGCAGGCGCGCGTCGCGCGGGGAAACGCAACGCACGCTGACATCTGAGAATTCCCAGCATTGCACTGGTCCGCGCCACTGCCCGGCAGCAAGGTTGGTGGCGCGCTTTCAACCCGGGTTATTCCGACCGGGATCAGCCCGGCTGAACAGATTCGCGCATCGCATTGGTCTGCAAGACGATCCGACACGAGCGCCCGGTTGCAAGTTTTGCAAGTCAACATAATGTCGGTCTGAGGTGCGTTGCGCACTTTCTGACCTGAATGCAATGAATGGAACAACGCGCGTTCGAAGGAGCTTTCATGAAATCGAAAGTCGGGCCTGCGTCCACTGCACCTTCGGCTTCTTTCGAAGTTGGATCGACATCGGAACCGATTGCCCGACCTGCCCAAGATATTCGGGCTGAATTTACCGTGTCGGCCCCACCGCCGGAGCTGCGACCCAGGCCGGATGCCAATCGGCCGCGTTCGTTAAAAGAGCGTATCGCCGGCAAGATGTCCGAACGACAGACGGTCTTCAACTTCGGCATTCCAGGCACCGGACGGACGATCGATCGACCGCTGCGCAGCGGTGTTCCAGTAAATGGCCAGCCATCTGCAGAGACACACAGTGCGGATCTGGATCCATTGGTGCTAGAAGCCCGTCAATTAAAAAAGCTTGCCGAGTCGACACTGGCCAGTCTGAAAGCAGCGCCGACAGCAGTATGGGATCGCCCGGCGCCTCCAGCCAAGCGAAGTGTTGGGAGCCAGCTACGCTCTTGGCTCAAGCCTGCATCGCTGCGCACCATCGTGGGCAAAAAACCGGCCAAACCCGAGGCTGCGAGCCAGCAGCACAACCCCGCCAGCGTTGCTGCCATGGCCGCTACGTTGATCGAGCGGCTGGATCATGAGCGCCAAGGCGTGGATGCCGCACTCACTGCGCTTGCCCAGGCACGTGCAGAGTTTGAGGCGATTCGGCATGCGACCCGGCCAACCTCGCTTGCCGCCGCTCTGGCTAATCCAGCGCAATTACGAAACAACCGTCAGCGCCTGGAACAGGCACAGGTTCGCCTGCAGTCGGCTGAAACGCATGCAAGCCTGAGTCTGCAACGATTACGTGATTCGGTGCAGGGCAAAGAGGTCATGCGGGTGTGTGCGTTGAGCGAGCGACAGGATCAGACCAAGCAGCAGGCCGACCTTTCCCGGCAATTGCTGGGCGATCTTCAAGCTGGCCTGTGCGCAGTGGACGCACGCATCATGGACCGGCAAGCGGCCACCACGCAGAACCTGGAAGCCAAGGTCGAACAGACCCGTACGTTAATGTCCCAAGAACGCGACAGGAGCATCGCCGAGCGCGCCGTGGTGCAGGCCGAGACACGTCTGCAGACCTTGCGCAATCAACTGCAAGTTTGCAACGATCCAGCGCAAATAGCTGATCTGGAAGCGGCTATTGCGCAGACGCAGGATATGCACGCACGCAATCTGCAGACGCATCTGCAGCTGGCGCAGCTCCTGGTGCATGTGGAAGCCGAGTGTGCTGGTCTCAATGACGAGATCGGCACACTGCATCGGCAACGTGCTGCGGACGCAGGTGAGCGCGTTGGCATCAACGCAGCTGAAAGACAGTTGCATCGCACGCGACAGCAACTCATCGCCGAGCAGTCGGCTGCCGAAGAGCGGTGCGACCAGGTGGCGGTCAAGCAGCTGTGCGAGCACCATCTGGCCAATCAGATCGCAGCGACGCAGGACGTCGCGCTACGGGATGCGGCTGAAATGCAGGCTCCACTGCAGCGCATCGCCACCCGCCTGTCCGGGCCAGACACGCCAACGCCATTACCGTCATTTGCCGTCATCGACATCGTTACCTCAGCCTTGACAGAGCTCACCGGCAACGATGCGGCGCGTGCGAAAAGCGTTCTGGATGCACTGTATCAGCACAGTGCCGGACATTGGCCGCGTATCGCAGAGAACCTGTCCAAATCGGCGAGAACGCGCCCGACAGGTTCCAATAACACCCATCGCGACATCGTGGCGCTTTGCCGGAAGCTAGCCAAGATTCCGCGTGGCGTGGAGATCATGCAACTGCTGTCCAACCAAGGCGACACGCCTGCGCCAGCAGATAATGCACAGGCGCTGCGGGTATTTTGGAATGCCGACGACGCCCAACTGAGCGAATCGGACTTAAACGTCAAAGCATGGTTGCAGACCGCCAAACAAGTTGCCCTTGCGACGGTGGTTGGACGCCAGCAGACTTTCGACGATGTCCATCATGCCGCCTTCAACGCAGTTCGTAACGGATATTTCAGCAACGCTCCGGGCTCGCCCTACGACCAGCACGACCGGCGCCTGAGAAAAGCGACCACCCACTGGGTGATGCGTGCCGCCGCGTCCAGCGCATCCAAAGACAAGGCGGAGACCGCCATAAAGAAAGCTCCATTGCCGCGCAGAATGATTCCCACGCTGGAGAAGACGCCTTTCGGAAAGTCCACGCTGAATCGTTCTTATGCGGTAAGCGAAAGCATGGGCTTGCATTCGCCAAGGCTGCAGGTCGATCAGGCGATAGCGCGCAGGATGTGTCGGCTGGAAGACACGTTGAAGGTCTGCCAGACGGTGCCGGAGATGCAATATCAGATCATGGCGGTGCAGGCCATGCTCAAGCACTTGAGGTCGATGGAAGAAAAGGGCGCTCACCTGTCGCAGGTGATTGTGCACAAACGCGACAGCAAGGCGATACGCCGCCTGTTGAAGTCAACTGTCCAGCAGCGGCAGATGGAGCAGAAATGGGAAAAATCGATCGATGCCAGCGGCCGGCGTGGATTCAATATGCTGCAACATTCCCGGTCGGTCGAGCTGCTGCCACTTCATGCACAAATGGCCAGCGGCATGCTGTCGGTTTATGAATTACTCCAGCTTGCCGAGCAGCACGTGCACGACATCGCGCCTACGACGCTTGCGCTTCCACCTCCTACGGATGATCTTCTCACCGACGATCTGAGTACTGCAGTGAAGTTGTTGAAACACAAGCACATGCGCAGCAAAGAAGACATCGTGGCGTTTTTCAAACCCTTCATCCTCAACAGCCAGTTGCGGGATCGTTTGCGCCTGGGCGGTGGAGGCACGCTCGGCATGGGCCTTCCCACGCTGCCATATGGCCCGTTATCACCGGTCGCCTCGCCGATTCTGTTTTTAGAAACATCGCATAGCAATGAGGCGTTCGCTCAGATTTCCATGCCGATCCTCGGCATGGAAATGTCCTTCGGCAGTGCCGGGACCGATGCCGGCGAGGCCGGCATCGGTGCGAGGATCGGTGCACAGGTCGTACCTGGGGTCGGGCTCAACGCCGCCGTGACCGGCCGTATTGCCGCCCAGGGAACAACCACCAGCTCGACCACCATGCGTTTCTTCCGGGTTCGTAACAAGGACGATGAAATGCGCAGCAACATGTTGAACGCACTCGATAGCATGGTGCGCTGGGATGTACTGGATCCAAAACAAGGGCGGCAGTATGCAGGGCCGCTGGAGTCCATTTTTGCGCGCAATCCAGAGGTATCCATCAGTCAAAGCGACAGTACGACATGCACCCGCACCCTGACCGCACGCCTTGAGGTGGATACCCCGATGCTGCGCCTCAACGCTGGCTCCGACGCCGCATCGCAGATCCTGGGCCTGGAGCCCTCCGCCTACGCCGAAGCCGGGCGCATCCGCGAAAGGCGTACCGAAACAGGTGGGTTCATCAGTATCGTCGGCAATCGGTCCGATGCAGGGAAACAGAACGCCGGCTTGACCTCAAACCTGAACGCCGTACCGATTTCTAATACCCCGCTTCCGTCGCAGGACGGCAGATACGGGGTGCAGAGCCAGAGCCTGGGCGTGCAGTTTGGGATGTCGCGCGATCTGGCCTGGGCGCTGGAGAAGAATGAAATTTCGCCCTTCCTGATCGGCGACAGGCAGGATGCCGATCTCGACCGGCACTATTCCAAGTCTGCCGATATGCTGGCTGAAATCGCGAGCAACCGTGATGCCTGGTTATTGCGCTGCATCGAGACGCTGGAACCGGATGCGACGGGCAGCCGCAATACGACAGACAACCGCCTGCGCGCAGCGAAGCTGCTCGATGCCTTTGAGGCAAGGGTGGCCAGCCTGGAAAAAGAGAGTCACTACTGCCAATACAACGTCAATTACTCGATGAAGCGTCGGGCTGGAGCGGAGATCGATGGTTATCGGGGTATCAAGGCACTGGCGTTGCAGCGCGGGGATACTAAAAGCGCTGAAGATGCCCAGCACGCCATCGACGACATTTTACTGATGCAAGAAACATGGCGACCGCTAATGTTGATCGTTCGTGAGCGGGGACGGGATTCCACCATGAAGGGATGGCGGAGTCTGCTGCGCTGGCAAAAACTTTCCAACGTCGACAGTCAGCGCACCGTTGTGCAGTTTCCGCCAGTTTGATGGCGTCGATGGCTGCGCCAGGCAAGCTCTGAACAACTCTTCCATGCGCTTTAGATCAACACCTGAGGACGGATTCAACTCTGGTTCGCAATGCTGCTGATGAACTCCCCGGAGAAAGCGTCAAGGGGCGTTTTGAATCCGAGTATCTTACGCGGGCGGTTGTAGAGCGTTTGCTCGATCCATATCCATCGTAAGTGCGCGTGGCATCTCGTGCTGAAGTGGGTGTAGCTTGACAAGTAACGCCGCCCTGGGGCGGCGTTGTTGTATTTAGACGACGCGTATCAACGCAAACGATGCGTTGCACAACGCTTACTTACCGCCGGCCTCCGGCACGAACTTGGTTAGCTGTTTGCTGGTCGCTGCAGTGCCGAAGTTGAAGCGGCTGTAGCCGGCGCCCCAGTACAGCGCACCGTTCGCAATCGCTGGCGAGCTGATCACCGATCCGGTGGCATTGTAGTTCCACAGGGTGGCGCCGGTGTCGGTATCCAGTACGACCATGTTGCCCGCCATCGAGCCGGCGTAGAGCAGGTTCGGCGACACGGTCAGCGAGCCCTGACCGCCAGCCGGTACAGTTGGTTTTACGCGGTTTATGCCAGGCACCTTGACCTGCCATACGATCTTGCCGGTTGCTGCATCCAGCGCGGCCCACGAGCCGCCGTTGTGGCTGCGGCTATTGTCCGGGCCCAACGTGTAGGTGGCGTTGCCACTATTGTTGATGGCGACGTAGACGCGCGACTTGTACGGGTCGAACGCGGTGCCCCACTCGATGCCACCAGTAGTGCCGCCCGGGCCGACCTGGGTGGACCACACCTTGGCGCCGGTCTTGGCGTCGAAGGCATAGTAGATGCCCCTCTTCTGCCCGGCACCGACCAGCTGCTGCGGCTTGCCGTCGCGCCACACGGTAAACAGATTGACACCAGCGCCGCCGAAGTCGTAATCGGGCCCGGTCAGGTTGGTTGCCTGGGTGTTCGGGCACAGGCCATTGGTGGGCGCGACGATGCAGGAGAGGTTCCAGGCGTCGTAACCCTGCGCGCGATCAGCCCAGACCAGCTTGCCGGTATCCAGATTCAGCGAGACCACCGAATCGACGTAATTGTCCGGCGCCATGCAGTTGAGTTCGTCTTGTACGGTGAGTTCGCTACCGCGATAGGCGCGCGCATTCGACACGCAGTTACCGACGCCGGCAGGAATGTTGTAATTGTTGCCGGTACCGAAATACAGGCGCCGGCTGATCGGGTCGATGGCCACCTGGCCCCACACCGATGCGCCGGTATAGCCCTTCGGCACGTTGTAGAACTGCCACACTTTCTGGCCGGTGTTGAGGTCCACCGCCACGACACTGCCGCGGAAACTGAAGGTATGGTTGGCCGCCAAGTTGCCCCAGTCGCCGGAGGAAATGCCGACATAGATGCGGTCGCCGTAAATGACCGGCGAGGAGGTGATGCGCGCTTGCGGATTAGCTTCTACCGAGGTCTTCCACAACAGCTTGCCGGTCTTCTTGTCCAACGCCAGCAAGGTACCGGCGGCCTGGTCGCCGACAATGATGCTCTTGGCGCTGATGGCCGGGGTGTTGCGCGTCACCGAGCTCGCATTGCCGGTGTAATCGGACAGCTTGGCCTGCCAGTTCGGCTTGCCGGTCTGGGTGTCGACGCTATACAGCGTGCCGCCCCAGTCGGGTACGTAGAGCGTTTCGCCTTCCACGCTTGGCGTGGCCGAGATGTCGCCGGTGGTGGTCAGGGTCCATGCCGGTTTGAGCGTCTTGGCAGTGGTGCGATTGATCTTCCACTCGCCCGGCGCGAAGCGCTGATTCAAGTAGCCGCCGCCGGCGGTGGTCCAGCTGGTGGGGCTTGCGAACGGGAGGGCGTTGCCGAAGCTTCGCCAGACCTGGCCGGAGCGCGCGAATGCCTGGGTATCCAGGGACGACACCGACTGTTGGTCGGTTGTGGTGCCGGACTGGGCGAAAACCGCTGCGCTGGCGAGCAGGCAGGGCATGAGCGTCAAATTGCGAAACCGCAAACGGCGATTGGAATTGGTCATCACGGCATGTCCATAGATGGAAGGAAGTACAGGATCCCCTCGGATCTGCCGAGGGAAGATGGCTGATTGCGGCGGCCATGCAACACAGACGAGCCGCCGTGTTCACTGAACGGTAGGTTCCGTTGGCATCCGGTGAAACCAACTCAGAAAATTTGCGTTCAATGTGTTCGTTATTCGCACAAATGATGATGATTCATCTTTGATTTGGATTGATGCGATAGAAAAAATGATTCGTGCAGGCGGCGACGCATTTGCGTGGAAATCGGATGTTTGCAAAAAGTAACCAGGAAATTTTGCGCCACCTTAGAGATGTCTGAGACGAGGGCGCGCGCGTACCCTCGTCCGCCCCGCAGGGAGAAAGGAAGACGCTCTTTGCAAAGGTCGTTTCAGTCATCGAAGCAGATACGCATGCAATGTGGGGAACGGCACCGTGAAAGCGTGCACATCAATTCTGCGTTATGTGCTTTCATGCCGTGGTGGTGCTTACTGTGGCGTCACTCTCAGCGAGTCCGCAATCTCGGTGCACAAGCGGCAGAGTCGTTACGCAACACACAACACGTCACGCCCGTTTCGGCGCACGCGCAGCATGCTGCGCTGCAGCGGTATCTACCAGCGCCAGTTTTGTTGTTGCATCCTGCACCACGTCGGTCGCGGTGGCGTCCACATTCACCGCCACCACATCCGCTTCGTCCAGCGGCAACTCCAGGGTCTGTAGCTGGCTGTCGAACAGCATAGGTGGCATGAAGTGGCCGGCGCGTGCGCTCAAGCGTGCGGCGATGACGTGCGGTGCCGCGTGCAGGAACACGAAGCGCATCGGCACGCCGCTGCCGCGCAGCAGTTGACGATGGGCGCGGCGTAATCCGGAGAACGCCAGCACTACCGATTGGCCAGCGTGCACGCAGTCGCGCAAGGTGGCAGACAACAACTCCACCCACGGCAGTCGCATCGCGTCGGTGAGCGGTTGACCGGCGGCCATCTGCGCGCGCGCTGCCACGCTGTGATAATCGTCGGCGTCCAAAAAACGGAAGCCGTAATGCGCTGCCAAGGCCTGCGCAATGGTGGTCTTGCCGCTGCCCGATACACCCATCACCACGATGGCTAAAGGCGAAGCGGACGCGGGCGTGGCGGGTGCGGCAGTCTCCATCACGTCAGGTCATATCTCTGGATCGATTCGGCACGTTGGCCGATTTCACGTTGGCGGCAGCCGAGGCGTGGTGTAGCGTCGGCGCTCCGTGCCAAGTGAGCGGGCACCCAGCGTAACGGTGTGCTCGGCCAGGTACAACGCATCCTAAGGTCTGCTGATGACGTCATCGCCTGCAACGTCTGCCGCATTGGCGCGCCTGCGCTGGCGCGAAAAACTGGGCTACGGCGCCGGCGATCTGGGCCTGAATCTTTACTGGGCGAACATCTCGGCGTTTGTGCTGATCTTCTACACCGACACCATGCATCTGCCGGCGGCGGCCGTGGGCACCATGATGTTGCTGACCAAGATCGCCGATGCGATTGCCGATCCGGCGATGGGCGCATGGGCTGATCGCACGCGCAGCCGCTGGGGCAAGTTCCGTCCGTATCTGTTTTGGGGCGCAGTGCCCATGGCGGTGACCGGCGTGCTTGCCTACACCACGCCTGCGTTGGATCAGACCGGGCGCATGTGGTGGGCCACGATCAGCTTTTTGGCGATGATGCTGGCCTATACCGTGGTGAGCATTCCGTACTCGGCATTGTCGGGTGTGATCGTCGCCGACAGCAGCCAACGGACCAGCCTGATCAGCCTGCGCTTCATCGCTGCGTTCGCCGGCACCACGTTGGTTAATTACTGCACGCTGGATCTAGTGGCCTGGTTCGGTGCCGGCAACGACGCGGTGGGTTGGCAGCGCACGATGCTGCTGTACGGCGCGGTGGCCGTTGCGCTCTTGGTCACTGTTGCCTTGACCACGCGCGAGCGCGTGCAACCGCCGCCGCAACAACGCACGCCGATCCGCCAGGACATCGCCGACCTGCTGCAGAACAAGCCCTGGTGCGTGCTGTTCGTGCTGTCGCTGATCATCATTATCACCATTGTGATGCGCGGTGGCGCGGGCGTGTACTACCTCAAATACTACGTGCAGCGGCCTGAGCTGACCGGCTTGTTTCTGGGCGGGTATTCGATGTCGCTGGCGGTGGGTGCGGCGGTCACGCCATTGCTGACGCGGCATTGGGAAAAGCGCCGTTTGATGACCCTTCTGATGGCGGTGGTGGGCGTGTTGAGCTGCCTGATGTTCTTCGTTCCTGCCGATGCGGTGTGGGCGATCTTCGCGTTGAACATGGTGATCGGTCTGGCGCTGGGCCCGAAGTCGCCGCTGGCATTTTCGATGTATGCAGACAGCGCCGATTACACCGAATGGCGTACCGGCCGGCGCGCGACCGCTATGACGTTTGCGGCGGCGACGTTTTCGCAAAAGCTCGGCGGCGCGCTGGCGTCGGCCGGCATCGCTTGGGTGCTGGCCGGTATGGGCTATGTGGCCAATAGCGCGCAGTCCGATGGGTCGTTGACCGGCATCGCGCTGCTGCTGACGGTGATCCCTGGGGCGGTCGCGCTGCTGGCGGCCTGCACCATGCGTTTTTATTCGCTGGATGATAGCTTGTTGCGCCGCATCCAACAGGAACTGGCCGCGCGCAAGTGCGACGAACCGGAGCATCCCTGACCGTGTCCGCAATGCCCACGACGGCGTTCGACGATCTGCCCACATTGATGGCGCCCAGCGCCGACGGCGCGCGCTACGCGCTCTATTGCCCGACCACAATGCCCAATGCCGGCTTTTTATGTCGTGGATGCATCAGTCCGGCGGCTATGAGGCAGCGTTGGGCGGCATCGTGTGCCGCAGCCTGGCACCGTATCAAAAGGTGGACGATTAGAGCGTGTTATGAACTTTGCCCTTGTCACGCTAACGTATACGGATGAAGCCTCGTAAGCCTTATTCCACCGATATTTCCGACGAAGAATGGGCCTTTGCGGCTCCCTATTTGACGCTGATGGACGTGCAGGCACCGCAGCGCAAGTATGAGCTACGCGCGATGTTCAACGCACTGCGGTGGATCGCGCGCGCCGGCGCACCATGGCGATTGCTTCCCAACGATTTTCCGCCCTGGGAAGCGGTGTATCAGCAAACACAGCGCTGGCTGCAAGCGGGCTGCTTTGAGGCCATGGTCAGTGATCTGCGCTCACTCTTGCGTGTGGCGCAAGGGAAAAAAGGCCAGCCGAGCGCGGTCATTTTCGATGCTCGCACGCTGCAGTCCACCTGCGAAAGCGGGCCGCGTGCTGGATACGATGGCTATAAACGCAAGAAAGGCAGCAAGGTACACATGGCCGTCGATACGCTTGGACATCTGCTCGCTGTCCAGGTGACGCCGGCTAATGAGCAGGAGCGCGCGCAAGTCCGATCGTTGGCACAAGAGGTACAACACGTGACCGGTGAAACGGTCAAGATCGCCTTTGTTGATCAGGGCTACACCGGTCAAGAACCGGCGCAGGCGGCCACGGAAGAAGGCATTGAGTTGCACGTGATCAAGCTGCAAGAAGCGAAAAAAGGCTTTGTCTTGCTGCCGCGCCGTTGGGTTGTCGAGCGCAGCTTCGGATGGGCCAATCGTTTCAGACGGCTGGCACGCGACTACGAGCGATTGCCGGAAACCTTGGCCGGTTTGCACTTCGTCGTCTTCACGATCCTGATGCTTGGAAATGCAGCCACCCTCTTTCAAAGTTCATAACACGCTCTAGGTTCGTCAGCGCGATGTCGAGGACTGCACCTTCCTGCTGCATGAGCAGCCGCCGGTGGCGTGGGATGCGCAGCAGATGACATTCGAAGGCGAGGGCGGTTTGCATGCGCGCTCTGCTGTGCAGGCCGAACAATTGGGCAACCACAACGCGCATTACGGGACGTCCGCCGCTGCTTTGCAATATCGCTTTAGCTTGGAAACCGATGCGGCCGGTGTGTATCGCTTCGCGCTCGGGCCGGCAAAGGAAGATGCACAAATCGCCGCACTGCGCGCGCGTTATCTGTCGGAAGAAGGCTTCGCTCAAGCCGCACGCGACTATGCGCAGTATCTGCAGGCCGGTCGTGGCTGCGTGCAAATCGCCACGCCCGATGCGGCGTTGGACAATCTGGTCAACCACTGGTTGCCGCGTCGAGTGTTCTATCACGGCGATGTCAATCGCCTGACCACCGATCCGCAGGCGCGCAATTATCTGCAGGACCATATGGGTATGGCCTATTTGCAGCCAGCCACCGCGCGTGTGGCGCTGCTGCATGCGCGATCGCAGCAGGAGCCCGGCGGCGCGATGCCGGACGGCATCTTGTTGGTGAAAGGCGCCGAGTTGAAATACATAAACCACGTGCCGCACACCGATCACTGCGTGTGGTTGCCGATCTTTCTGAGCGCGTATCTGGCCGAAACGGGCGATGTGGGCGTGCTCAATGCGCTGGTGCGCACCCACGATGGGCAGACAGGCAGCGTGGCCGAGCGTCTGGATGCGGCGATGCAGTGGTTGCTGGACGCGCGCGACCTGAGCTTCATCGCGCAGGGCGATTGGTGTGATCCGACGAACATGGTCGGTTGGCGCGGCAAGGGTGTGTCCGGTTGGCTCACCGTGGCCACGGCATACGCGTTGCGGCTGTGGTCCGGGATCTGCGAAGTGCATGGACGCAGCGCGCAGGCCGAGACGTTTGGGCAGGCAGTTGAGACGGCCGATACCGATGCCAATCGCGAGCTGTGGGATGGCAACTGGTATGCGCGCGGCATCATTGAGTCGGTACCGCGGTGGAGGTGCTGGTGGACGGCGCGTCCTGCCCGGAGCAGCGTATAGACGCCATTGTCGCAGGGCGTACATATCGGGTGCGGGTGCAGGTGCGTTTGCCGGGCTGAGGGTTTATCTGGTTGATGGAGCCGGGACCCCTCGCGCGCCCCTTCGGACCCCCCGGGGGAGAGGAGGGATGCAGGCAGTCGTGATTGCCAGCCGGTCCCTGGCAGCCAGCAGTTGATGAACAGCAGCCAGCAACGGGCAAATGGCCGACGTATCGGCTACATCGCCTCCTTCTTCCGTGCGCGGAGGAAGGTGCCCGAAAGGCGGACGGGGGCGGCGAGCTGATAGTTAGCGTGGTTTGCTTCCCGCTTCCCGCTTCCCGCTTCCCCACTGCGTAAACTCCCAGTTCGCATTGGCCCAGGAATGTCCATTGGTGTCGAGCTGGATCCTGCTGCTGGTCTCCGTCGGCTACGCCGCGCTGCTGTTCGGCGTGGCGTGGTGGGGCGATCACCGGCCTGTGTATCCGGAGCGGCCGTGGTTGCGGCCGGCGGTCTACAGCCTGGCGCTGGCGGTGTACTGCTCGTCGTGGACCTTCTACGGCGCGGTCGGTTCGGCGGTACGCAACGGCATCGGTTACCTGCCGATCTACCTGGGCCCGCTGCTGCTGTTGCTATTCGGCTGGCACATCATCGAGCGGCTGGCGTTGATCGCACGCGCCGAAAACACCGTCTCCATCGCCGATTTCATTTCTTCGCGCTATGGACGTTCGCGGCGCCTTGCTGCCCTGGTGGCGGTGATCGCGCTGGTCGGCATCGTTCCCTATCTCGCCCTGCAGTACAACGCCGTGGCGATGAGCCTGGAGGTGTTGACCGGCCATAGCAGTGCCGGGCGCGGCATCTTTGCCGACCCGGCGTTGTATGTAGCGCTGTTGATGGCCTTGTTTGCAATCCTGTTCGGCACCCGCCAGGTGGATGCCACCGAGCACCATCACGGCATGATGCTGGCGATTGCGCTGGAGTCGGCGATCAAGCTGGTCGCGATCGTGGCAGTGGGTCTATTCGCCTGGATGCGGTTGGGCGATCGCCCGCTGCATATGGTCGATTCGGCGCGCACCTTGTTCGCGCGCACGCCGTCGGTCGGTTTTATTTCGCAGACGCTGCTGAGCTTTCTGGCAGTGATCTGTCTGCCGCGCCAGTTCCAAGTGGCGGTGGTCGAATGCAGCGATGCCGGCGACATCCGTCGCGCACGCTGGTTGTTCGGTGCCTACCTGGTGATCATCTCGGCGATGGTGGTGCCCATCGCCTCGGCCGGCGTGGCCGTGTTCGGCAAGGGCAGCGCGGTGCTCGACGATGCGGTGGTACTGGCGTTGCCGCTGAGCCAGGGCCATACCGTGCTGGCATTGGTGGCCTATGTAGGCGGGTTTTCGGCCGCCACCGGCATGGTGATCGTGGCGAGCATCGCGCTGGCCACCATGGTCAGCAACGACCTGGTGATGCCGGTACTGCTGCGCCGCCGTGGCAGCGCCCAGGCGCGCGCAGCGGCGGCCTCGCGGGTGTTGTGGATTCGCCGAGTCGCCATCGTGTTGCTGGCGCTGATCGCCTACGCCTACCACCGCAGTGCGGCCAACGACACCACGTTGGCGGCGGATGGGCTGATGGCGTTTGCGGCAGTGGCGCACTTCGCGCCGTGCTTGATCGGCGGGTTGTACTGGCGCGGGGCCAGCCGCAAGGGCGTGGAGACAGGCATGGTGCTCGGCTTTGCGACCTGGATTTACACGCTGTTGCTGCCGGCCGCCACGCGTGCGGGTTGGATGCGGCCGGAGTGGTTGGTGGACGGGCCATTCGGCATTGCCTGGCTGCACCCGCAGCACCTGTTCGGCACGCGCGGCTGGGACCCGCTGGCGCATGGCACGTTCTGGTCGCTGTTGATCAACGTCGGCACGATGCTGCTGGTCTCGGCGCGCTGGCGCCCTGGTGTGGACGAGCACTTGCGCGCGGCACCGTTTCTGGACCCATACGCGCAGCGTCCGGCCGTGGCCGGCGACTGGCCGGGGCATGTGCGCGTGGCCGATCTGCAGGCGCTGGCCGAGCGTGTGGTGGGGCAGCGACATGCGCATCGCGCCTTTGTCGAACAGGCATTGCTGCTGGAACGCGAACTGCAACCCACCGTGGTAGCCGATCGCGCCTGGGTGCAGTTCACCGAACGCCTGCTCGCCGCGTCGATCGGCGCCGCCTCCGCGCGTCTGGTGCTGACCAGCCTGTTGCGCAGTTCGGGTATGCAGTCGGGCGAAGTGGTGGAGGTATTGGACGAGGCCGGCCAGGAGCTGCGCTTCAATCGCCAGATCCTGTCCACCACGCTGGAAAATATCAGCGCGGCGGTCAGCGTGGTCGATCCAGAGATGCGCCTGACCGCATGGAATCGCCGTTACCAGCAGTTGTTCAGGTATCCCGATGGCATGTTGTATGTCGGCCGCCCGGTGGCCGACCTGATCCGCTACAACGCCGAGCGCGGCGAATTGGGCGAAGGCGATATCGAAGATCAGATCGATCGCCGCATCCGCCACATGCGTGCCGGCTCGCCGCATGTGTTTGAGCGTACTCGCAGCGATGGCAGGGTGATCGAGATGCGTGGCCAGGCATTGCCCGGCGGCGGTTACGTCACCAGCTACAACGACATTACCGACTACAAACGTGCCGAACGCGCGCTGTTGGACGCCAACGAAAATCTGGAACAACGCGTAGCCGATCGTTCGCGCGAAGCGGAGTTGGCGCAGCAATCCAAGACGCGCTTTCTGGCGGCGATCAGCCACGACGTGTTGCAGCCGCTCAACGCCGCGCGGCTGTTCGCTTCGGCGTTGCGCGAGAGCCATCAGAACAACGAAGAACAGCGCCATCTTGCCGAACGCGTGGATGCGTCGCTGCGTGCGGCCGAAGAATTGCTCGACGGTCTGCTCGACGTCTCGCGCCTGGATGCCGGCGGGATGCGGCCCACGGTCGAAGACTTCGATGCCAGCGCGCTGATGCACGAGTTGGCCGCGCAGTACGCGCCGGTGGCGGCCAGCCGCGGGCTGGGTCTGCGGGTGCATAGCCGCCCATGGTGGGTGCGCAGCGACCGGCGATTGCTGCGCCGGGTCATGCAGAACTTTCTTGCCAATGCGCTGCGCTACACGCGTCAGGGCCGCATCGTGCTGGGCATGCGCGGGCGCGGTGAGCAGGTGGAGCTGCAGGTGCGGGACACCGGCCCCGGCATTCCCGAGCACCATATGCGGCAAATCTTCGAGGAGTTCCGCCGCTACCAACAGCCATTCGATTGGGGCGAGCAGGGTTTGGGGCTCGGCTTGTCGATCTGCCAACGCATTTCGCGCCTGCTCGATCACGATTTGAGTGCGCGCAGCCAGGTCGGCCGCGGCAGCATGTTCTCGATCCTGTTGCCGCGTGTGGCTGCGGTGCAGGTAGCGCCGGTGCCTGCCACGCGCGTGCTGCCCAGCGGCGATTCGTTGGCTGGCCTGCGCGTGCTGTGTGTGGACAACGACCGCGAGATTCTCGACGGCATGCGCGCGTTGCTCGGCCGCTGGCAAGTGGAGGTGATCACCGCCAGCACCGTGGACCAGGCATTGGAGCGTGCGCGCCAACAACCGGACCTGATGCTGGTGGACTATCACCTGCACGACCGCCTCGATGGCCTGGACACGCTGGACGCCGTGCAGGCCGCCGCAACGGCGCCGATCGCTGGTGCCTTGCTCACTGCCGATGGCCGCGACGAACTCAAGCAACTGGCGCGTGCGCGTGGCTATCGTTTGCTGACCAAGCCGATCAAACCTGCCTCGTTGCGTGCGTTTTTGAGTGCGCATCACGATGCAAAAAAGCGCTGACAAGTGCTCACCGCCGAATGCATCGCAGGAGCGCTGGCGCGCCATCAAGCGCGCTACCTCTACAGTGCTTCGTGGCGCGCCGACGCACTCCTACGGTAGATGACGCCTACGCCGCGCCGCTGAGGTGTTCGTAAAGGATGACGCTGCCTACGATGACCAGAATCAAACCGCCGAGAATCTCGGCGCGTTTGCCGATCAGGTTGCCGAGCGCGCGGCCCAGCATCACGCCTGCGGTGACCATGCTGAAGGTGCACAGGCCGACCACCACCGCCACCACACCGATGTGCACATCGAGAAAGGCCAGACTCACGCCAACGGCCATCGCATCGATGCTGGTAGCAACGCCGGTCGTGGCCATGGCCAGCAACCCGTGCCGTTTGGGCGTGTCCGATGCTGTGTCCTGACCATCGTCCGGTTCGTCGCGCAGCCCGGCCACAATCATGTGCGTGCCCAGCGCGCCGAGCAGCACGAAAGCGATCCAGTGGTCGTAGGCAACCAAATAGCTGGATGCGGCGCGCCCCAGCAACCAACCGATGACTGGCGTGATCGCCTCGATGCTGCCGAAGATCAAACCGGCACGCAGCGCATCGTGCCACTGCGGTTTGCGCATCGCTGCGCCCTTGCCGATCGCCGCGGCAAACGCGTCGGTGGACATCGCAAAACCGATCAACACAATGGAAAAAGGAGACATCGACACTCTCGGGTTGGGCACTGACACAACGACATGCGCCCGCGCCAACCGTCGTCGTGCACGCATGCCGCTGGTCTCGCCAAACCGAAATTGGTTGCCTGCACCACGGCGCAATGGCCGAGCATGTTGATGCAGGCGCTTTCGATGGACGAAAGCAGGCTACTCCCCAAGGGGCGCGCAGTGTACCAACGTCAATCCGTCATCGGTGCGTTTGCACCGCACGCGAAGGTCGGTCTGATCTTTATAGCATCGGCTATTGCGGCGCCCGTTTTACGCTGTTTTCCCCTGCATAAGGCGTCAATACTCGGCAGACGCGCCCTTGTAATCAGTGCGGCACTCCACGCTGGATCACGCAGCGCTGCACGTAGAAGACCGCTCAGCAAACAGCAACCGACACGCGAGTCAACCACCCAACGCGCGCGGCGGGTGATACATCAACCCGTCGGAAATTTCGGCTGTCGCTGCGCATAGCGCCTGCAATGCCGCATGCGGGTTGACCAGTTCCGGGCGACGTTCGATGAAGGGCACCGTCAACGTGTAGGTGGCACTACCGTGCTGCAGGATCGGCGCGGTCAGGTCGACCACACCCACCACCGCCTCGCTGGCATGCATCGCATAGCCATCGTCGCGGGTTTGCTGCGCATCTTTCACGAACTGCGCGCGGTCGTAGGCCGCCTCGCTGGCATCGAGCGTCTCCAGCCAACGCGCCTGCACGTCCGGGTGCTGAAACGCGAACAGCACCAGCCCCGAGGTGGAATGGGCCAGTGGGCGACGATGCCCAGGGCGCACCACCAGACCCAGATCGCTGGGTACGTCCATCTGCGCGATCACCACGATCTGGTCGCCCGACGGCGCCACCAGGTGGCAAGGCTGGCAGATCGCATCGGACAACCGCCGCATCACCGGCAACGCGGCCTGGGTGACGTTCTGCACCTGCGGCTGTTGCATGCCGAGCATGAACAGACGGTTGGTCAGCACGTAGTCGCCATCGGCGTCGCGCATCAGGTAGCCGCGTTCTTCCAGCACCTGCAGCATGCGGAAGATCTCTCCGCGCGAGCGGCCCATGCCATGCGAGATCGCGCCCATGTTCATCGGCCGCGCGTCGCGTGCTAGCAGTTCAAGGATGTCCAGCCCCTTGTCCAGGGCCGGAGCGCGGTACTTGGCGGGTTCGGTGCTCATCTGTTTGCGGCTCCACGCAAGGTGCGGCGCGCCAGGGTACAGGCATCCCGGGCAGGGGTGCGGTGTTGTCGTTTCGTGCAAATATGAACAAAGATTTTATATTTGCATGGCACCAGCGCGCGCAGTACGCTCGCCGCACAGCAACGCAAGCGCCACAGCCTTGGGAGGGGATCGGTCGCATGCATCACAGTGAGATTGCCACGTCACCGCGCGGCAACCTGGCGCGTACCGCCATGGTTCCCCTGTTGTTGATCGTCAGCCTGTTCTTCTTGTGGGGCATGGCCAACAACCTCAACGACATTCTGATCAAGCAGTTCAAGAAGGCCTTCGAGCTGACCGACCTGCAGGCAGGATTGGTCCAGAGCGCGTTCTACCTGGGTTATTTCGTGTTCGCGATGCCGGCGGCGATGTTCATGCGTCGCTACAGCTACAAGGCGGCGGTGGTGCTGGGGCTGCTGCTGTACGCGTGCGGCGCATTCTTGTTCTATCCGGCCGTGCAGGTGCACACCTACTGGCTGTTTCTGCTGGGCTTGTTCGTGATCGCCAGTGGCCTGGCGTTCCTGGAAACCACCGCCAATCCGTTGGTGACCGTGCTCGGCCCGGCCGACGGCGCGGCACGGCGTTTGAACCTGGCGCAGGCGTTTAACCCGTTGGGGTCGATCACCGGCGTGCTGGTCGGCCAGCACTTCATCTTCTCCGGTGTGGAGCACCCCCCGGCCGAGCTGGCGACCATGGAACCGGCGGCGCGCGCTGCGTTCTTCGCCACCGAATCGGCTGCGGTGCAGACGCCCTACCTGGTGATTGGTGGAGTAGTGGTGCTGTGGGCGATCCTGATCGCGCTGGTGCGCTTTCCCACCGGCGGCGCGGGTGTGGGCGATGCTGCGCCCAAGCGCGCACGTTTCGGTGAGCTGCTGCGTAACCGCCTGTTCGTGTTTTCGGTAGTGGCGCAGTTCTTCTATGTGGGTGCGCAGGTGGGCATCTGGAGCTACCTGATCCGCTATCTGCAGGATGCAGTGCCCGGCACGCCGGAAAAAACCGCAGCCACCTACCTGACCATTTCGCTTGTGCTGTTCATGGCCGGGCGTTTCATCGGCACCGCGCTGTTGCGCTATCTGGCGCCGGCCAGGTTGCTGGCGAGTTTTGCCTCGATCAATCTGGTCTTGTGCGCGGTGGCGATCGCGCTGCCGGGTTGGACCGGGCTCTATGCGTTGGTTGCCGCAAGCGTGTTCATGTCGGTGATGTTCCCGACCATCTTTGCGCTGGGCCTGGACGGCATGCATGACGACGCACGCAAGCTCGGCTCTTCCTTGCTGGTAATGTCGATCATCGGTGGTGCGTTGCTGACCGCGGTGATGGGCGCGGTATCGGACATGGCCGGCATACATTGGGCGATTGCGGTGCCCGGCGCGTGCTTTGCGGTGATCTTGTCGTTCGCGTTGCGCGCGCCTCGCGCGGCGCCTGTGGTTGCAGGAGCGTGAGCATGCGGCGTCTGTGTTATGTGCTGGATCTGCACGACGATCCGCAGTTGATCGCCGAGTACGAGCGTTGGCAC
Source organism: Xanthomonas fragariae (assembly GCF_900183975.1). Taxonomy (NCBI): domain Bacteria; kingdom Pseudomonadati; phylum Pseudomonadota; class Gammaproteobacteria; order Lysobacterales; family Lysobacteraceae; genus Xanthomonas; species Xanthomonas fragariae. The sequence goes on along the minus strand of NZ_LT853882.1, from coordinate 4,039,888 downwards.
CAACCCACCGAGGTGTGGCCGGAGGTGGTGGCATCGTTGCGCCAGGCGGGGATCTTGGAACTGGAGATCTTTCGCAGCGGCGATCGGTTGGTGATGTTGATGGAGGTTGGCGCCGATTACGATCCTGCCGCCAAGGCAGCGCGGGACGCGGCCGATCCGCGGATTCAGGCGTGGGAAGAATTGATGTGGCGGTTTCAGAAGCCGTTGCGTGGGAGTTCGCCGGGGGAGAAGTGGCGGGAGGCTGAGCGGATTTTTGCGTTGAGTGAGGCGGTGGCGGTGCGGGAGGACTCTGCTGCCTAGATGGGTCGGCAGGCCGGGTGGCTATGCGTATCACCGGATTGGCTGTTGAGACGTCGTTTGGTTGGTAGACGCAGACGGGGTCATTATCTGATCGCAACCCAAGCTGGATAACGCCGCATGGTGGCTGCACGGCTGTTTGTACGGTGCGTCATCGGCCAGCGTGATCTGGATCGTGGGCGCTACGTGCGGAGGCCGCTTCAGTGGCAATGCGGCAACAAAGCTCATCGACGCTGAAGCCGCCTCTCCAAATTCTGTGCTTCAAGGCTGTGCGATGCGTTCGATTACACCTTCGCCGCTGCCAGGTCTTCCACCCAGAAACGGCCGTCGGGGTAGCGGAATTCTGCGATGGAAGCGGGGTGCATTTCTGCCGAGAAACCTGAGACTTCCGGTGCCAGGTAGCGGCCGTGCTGGATGCGCACCGGGTCGAGGAAGTGTTGGTGCAGGTGGTCGACGAATTCGATGGCGCGGTCTTCCATCCTGCCAGTGATGGCGACGAAGTCGGCCATGGCCAAGTGCTGTACCAGTTCGCACAGGCCGACGCCGCCAGCGTGGGGGAACACGCGGACATTGAACTTGGCGGCGAGCAGCAGGATGGCGAGGTTTTCGTTGACGCCGCCGACGCGTGCGGCGTCGATCTGGATCAGGTCCACCGCACCTGCTTGCAGCAGCTGCTTGAACACCACGCGGTTCTGGGTGTGCTCGCCGGTGGACACCGGCACCGGGGCGATGCCCTGGCGGATGGCGGCGTGGCCGAGGACATCGTCCGGGCTGGTGGGTTCTTCGATCCATGCGATGTCGAATTCGGCCAGCTGACGCATCCAGTCGATCGCCGGGCCCACGTCCCAGCGCTGATTGGCATCCACCGCCATCGCAATGTCCGGGCCGATCGCTGCGCGCGCCAGGCGGCAGCGGCGGATATCGTCCTGCACGTTGGCGCCGACCTTGAGCTTGATGGTGCGGAAGCCGTCGGCCACCGCTTCCTTGGCCAGGCGCACCAGTTTCTGGTCGGAATAGCCGAGCCAGCCGGGCGAAGTGGTGTAGGCGGGGTAGCCCTGTTCGATCAGCGTGGCGATGCGTTGCGCACGCTGCGGTTGTGCATCGCGCAGGATGGTCAGCGCTTCGTCGCGGGTGAGCGCGTCGGTGAGGTAGCGGAAGTCGATGGTGTCGACCAGCTGTTCCGGGCTGAGTTCGGCGATGTAGCGCCACAGCGGTTTTTTCGCAGCGCGTGCGGCCAGATCCCAGGCGGCGTTGATCACCGCGCCGATGGCCATGTGCATCACGCCCTTTTCCGGGCCGAGCCAGCGTAGTTGCGAATCGTTGGTGAGCCGGCGCGCGAAGGCACCCAGATCGGCGATGACGTCTTCCACGCGCAGGCCGACCACGTGTTCGGCCAGTGCCGCTACTGCGGCGGTCTGCACATCGTTGCCGCGGCCGATGGTGAACACCAGGCCGTAGCCGGCCAGGTCATCCGGCGCATCGGTGCGCAGCACGACATAGGCGGCGGAGTAATCCGGGTCCGGATTCATCGCATCGGACCCATCGAGCTCGCGCGAGGTGGGGAAGCGGACGTCGTGGGTATCGAGGGCGATGATGGTGCTCATGAAAGTCCTGGGCGATAGAAACAATAAGGCAGGGATTGAAAGCCCCTCCCGTGCGGGGAGCGCGCTTCAGGTTGCATCGCGCGGATGCGCCACCACTGGCTGGCGCTGACGACCCAGGCCTTCGATCTCCAGTTCCATCACGTCGCCCGGCTTGAGGTAGACCGGCGGCTTCTGGCCCAGGCCGACGCCCGGCGGGGTGCCGGTGCTGATTACGTCGCCCGGCATCAGCGTCATGTAGCGGCTGATGTGGCTGACCAGTTCGGCCACGCCGAACACCATCGTGCGGGTGCTGCCGTTCTGATAGCGGTGGCCGTTGACCTCCAGCCACATCGACAGGTGCTGCGGATCCGGCACCTCATCGCGGGTGACCAGCCACGGGCCGATCGGGCCGAAGGTATCGGCGCTCTTGCCCTTGACCCACTGGCCGCCATGTTCGAGCTGGAATTCGCGCTCGGACAAATCGTTGATCACTGCGTAGCCGGCCACA